>JAKISR010000074.1 GCA_021648465.1 Sulfurimonas sp.
TCTATCTTAAATTCATCTGTATATCTTGGTGGCATTTTTAACCTTTAATTATTGATAACAATCTTCTTGTTATTTTATCTAATTAACTGATTAAATTTATGTCTCAATTATAGGGAACATTCCAACAGTTTATTAGAGAGATATTAATATTGCTTTATACTTCTCACTTAAAGACAGTGACTTTATGATAATAAAATAAACTTATAGATATAATCAAAAATTAAATTTTTGGAGCGAGTTAATGAATAGAAAGAAAATATATAATCCCCAATCAACAGAACATGTAAATGATAGAAAAATTTTTGGTGGTGACCCAACAGGCATATTTGAGTTAAATAATATCAAATATCAGTGGGCATATAACCTTTGGGAGGTTATGTTAAATAATACTTGGTTTCCAAAAGAGGTCGATATGACTCGTGATGTAAATGATTATAAAAACATTACACAATCTGAAAAAAATGCTTATGATAAAGCACTTTCACAACTTATCTTTATGGACTCACTTCAAACAAACAATTTAATTGATAATGTAAACCCTTATGTTACCTCTCCAGAGATAAACTTAATTCTTGTTCGTCAATCATTTGAAGAGGCTCTTCATTCACAATCATACGCTGTCATGGTTGATAGTATTTCAACAAACTCTGAAGAGATTTATGAGTTATGGCGAACTGACATGATGTTAAAGAGTAAAAATGATGCAATAGCAAGTATATATGAAGAGCTTTCGGCCAACCCAACAGAGCATAATTTTTTAAAAGCTTGTTTTGCAAATCAAATTTTAGAGGGTATCTACTTTTATAGTGGGTTTGCTTATCTTTATACTCTTGCTCGTTCAGGTAAAATGCTAGGCTCAGCCCAAATGATTAGATTTATTCAAAGGGATGAAGTCACTCACTTAGTTCTTTTTCAAAACCTTATCAATACTATTAGAAAAGAAAGATCAGATTTGTTTACAGACAAGCTAAAAGAGGAAGTTATAGTAATGTTTAAACAAGCTGTAAAATTAGAGAGTGACTGGGGTAAATATATAACTCAAGGTCAAATACTAGGCCTTACTGATGATATAGTTGAGCAGTATATTCAGTTTTTAGCTGATGACAGACTTGAAGCTGTTGGATTTGAAAAACTTTATAATGTAGATAACCCTATTAAATGGGTTGATGATTTTTCAAAGTTTAACGACCAAAAAACCAACTTTTTTGAAGGAACAGTTGCTAATTATTCAAAAGGTAGCCTTAGTTTTGATGATGACTTCTAAAGAGGGGAGGTATAAACTCCGCTCACTTCTCTTTGATACAACAATAGATGATTATAATATCAACTTACAAACTCTTTTATTATACATAAATGAAGCACCTTTAAAATCTTTAATAGTAGCACCAGAGGTGTGTTTGAGTGGTTTTGATTATGATAATTTTGATGAGGTTTGTGAGTTTTCACTTTTTGCTATACAGAAGATAAAAGATGCCTCTAAAGGTAAAATTATAATTTTAACGATGATTGAAAAAAGGGATGGTGAAATTTTTAATTTTGCTAAAATTTTTTATAATGGTGAAATTGTTTATGAGCGTGCTAAAGCAAGACTTTTTCGTTTTGGTGATGAACATAAGTATATGTCTGAGGGGAGTGATAAAGATATTAAAATAATTGAAGTTGATGGTATTAAAATAGGGATAATTATCTGTTTTGAACTCCGATTTAAAGAGATTTGGCAAAAACTAGAGGGGTGTGATGTCATAGCTGTACCATCATGGTGGGGAGTTTTAAGAACTGAACATTTTAAAGCTTTAACCCACTCTTTAGCTATAATTAATCAGTGTTATGTTGTTGCAAGTGATTCTCTTAATGCAGAGTGTACAAAAATGAGTGGGATAATAAGACCACATGGAGAAGACGAAAGAAACGGGAATAAGCCTTGCTTAGAAGTTGTGTATGATAGAAAAGAAATTAGTACAATGAGACGATATATGGATATCGGTATAAAATAATTTGAATAGAATAGTTGCTACAAAAACTGCTCGTTTGGCACAAGAATGCCATGATAAATTTGCTTTAAATGAAAATGTAAAAAGTGCTATTTCTAAAACAAATAGAGAAGAGTTCGTTCCAACTGGCTTTAGACATAATGCTTATAAATTAGATGCTCTGCCTTTAAGTTCAGCACAGTGGATAAGCTCACCTCTAACAGTTGCTAAAATGACTCACTATCTAAAGCCTGATGGTGCAGATAGAGTTTTAGAAGTTGGTTGTGGAAGTGGCTATCAAGCGGCAGTTCTTTCACATCTTTTTCGTGGTGTTTTTACAATAGAGAGGATTGAGAAGTTAATTATTCAAGCAAAAGCACGTTTTAGAGATTTAGATATAAAAAATATTCACACAAGAACAGATGACGGACAAAATGGTTGGATTCAGTATGCTCCATACGATAGAATTCTTTTTTCAGCAACTGCAAAAGAGATACCACAAAAACTTTTTGAACAACTTCGTGATGGTGGAATTTTGGTTGCTCCGATACAAAAAGGAAATAAACAAATAATAACTCGTTTTACAAAGACAGGAGAATCTTTTGATAAAGAAGAGTTAGAAGAGTGTGATTTTGTTCCTATTTTAGATGGAGTTCAAAGGTAAAAACATAAGTTATTTTAGTGTAGAATAACACTAAAGGATACCCTTTAATAAAAAGCAGGATAAAATATGAAAGATATGTACGGTATTAAGTATTCTAAACCAGAAGTACTTTTAATGCAAGATACTGGTATAGGTGTGGCTGAAACGGCGGCTAGAACTTGTTATGATTCATTTGAAAACAGTGAAAATGAAGTTATCCAATCAATAGAACACAGTATGCCAAGTGAGCAAATGCGTAATGATATAAATCATTTAGAGGACTCTAATCTTCTAAATGATTTAGCTTGGACATATTTTCACCACTCTATTTTAGAGCATGCAAACCTATCTTTTTTGATTCGTGGAACAAGCAGAGGAGTTCTTCAAGAACATGCAAGACACCGTATACAAGCTATATCTGTAAGAAGCACACGTTATACAATGGGCTCTATTATAAATGCTTTTGTTGTTGCTAAAATTGCTGAAGATAAAGATTTTTTTCTCCAAAAGGTTCTTGAATTTGATATGTTTGTTACTTGTGATGAAGAGTATAATAAAATTGAAATAGGTACTATGTATTACAAGTTAGATTATCAATCCAAAATGGTAAAAGATTTTTATTCCATTGCCGTGGCAAAAAGTTCATTAAAGTATTTAGAAGATTTTGATGGCAACTCAGAAGCTCTTTTTAAGGCACTTCAATCAGGTAAAAAGAAACGTAATGCTGGCGATGCTTTTAAGCATGTAATAAGTGATAATGTAAAAGTTGATATGGTGGTAACTTTTAATCTTAGAAGTCTTAAAAACTACCTTACACTTAGAAACAGTGGCGCAGCATTTTTTCAAATAAGATGGCTTGCTCAAGAGATGATAAAACAGATACCAGCAAAGTATTTGGATTTAATAATTAAAAAGAAGTAGATAAAATGTATAAATATATATTACTAATTACTATTATGTTTAGTGGGTGCTCAAATATTGAGTTTAATGCTGCTATGTGTGATAAAATCGAGTCTGAATTAACACCAGACATACTTGCAGAATGTAGAGATTATAATGAGGAAGAAGCACAAAAAGCATTTGATAAAACTAAAACTTCAACTGAAAACAAAGAAGATTTAAAATTTCAAAAGTAAGACAGGAAAGTAGTATATGAGTTTAGAAAAAGAGTTACAGAGTAGAAGCGGCTTTAAGTGTGAATTATGTGAAAGTGAGAAAGAGCTGAATATTTTAGAAGTTTCTCCATCTGATGGAAGTGTAGAACAATCAATTTATGTATGTGTTACTTGTAAAAACCAAATTCAAAATCTTGATACAATAGATGAAAAACATTTTAATTGTCTAAATGATAGTATGTGGAGTGAAATATCTGCTGTTAAAGTTAGCTCTTTTAGATTGCTAAATACTTTAGGTCGCCAAGATTTAATAGATATGATGTATTTAGAAGATGATGAGAAAATTTGGGCTGAAGCAGGAACGAGAAGTGAGGATACACTAGTTTATAAAGATACAAATGGTGTAACGCTTCAGGTTGGAGATACAGCAGTAATTACAAAAGATTTAGATGTTAAAGGGACTGGCTTTACGGCAAAGCGTGGAACAGCTGTTAGAAATATTGGTTTAGTTCCAAATGATGCCAAGCACATAGAAGGTCGCGTAAATGGAGTAAAAATTCATATACTTACAAAATATCTTAAAAAATTATAACTAAGATTTAAATGAATCCTTTAAAAGCTATAGCTTTAAATGTATCTGCTCCTTTATTTATATCTTTATTTTTTGCTTCCTTAGCTTTTAATTGGATAAAAATTCCAGAAACTATTTTTGATTTAATTCCTTATCTATTTTATGCAATTAGTATACTTATCTTGTGGGTGTCTTGGCATTTTAATCGCAATAAGTTTATATTTATAATTATTCCACTTTTACTTATATACATAGGGTTTGAATATTTTAGTGCAAAAAGAGCGACAAATTTATTTTTGTATAGCTCACTTTTATACCCTTTGCATCTGCTTATCTTCCTTATACTAAAAGAGAGAGGATTATTTTCAATCTGGGGTATTGGTAAAATTATTTTTTTCTTTTTTGAAATAGCAACTGTATTATATTTTATATATTATCCAAATATAGATTTAATTGAATTTTTTAAAATAAAACTGTTTGCGCTCTCTTTTTACCCACTAAAAGATTTATCTGTAGCAATTGGTATATTTGTATCATCTATGATGGTTATACTTGTTATGTTTAATAGATATCTAATATATAATAGCTCATTTCTTATGTTAGTATTTACTTTTTATGGCGGATTTTATCTTTTGAAAACACCGCATGCTATTGAACTTTCACTATTGGCAATGAGTATTATCATCTTCATCTTGTTGATAAGAGAATCTCACAGGCTAGCTTTTTATGATGAGCTTACATCTCTTCCTGGAAGAAGAGCATTGGTAGAAGATATGGAAAAACTAGGGATGAAGTACTCACTTTCTATGATAGATATAGATCATTTTAAAAAATTTAATGACACATATGGACATGATACTGGTGATGAGGTTTTAAAGATGGTTGCTTCAAGATTAGCAGATGTAGGTGGTGGCGGAAAAGCTTATAGGTATGGAGGGGAAGAGTTTGTACTACTTTTTCCATCAAAAGAGTTAATAGATGCTTATACACATACAGATATTTTAAGAGAGATTATTTCTAAAAGCCCATTTAATGTAAGAAATAAAAAGCAATTAAAGGTAATATATATAAATATTTCATCAGGAGTTGTACAAAATAATTCAAAAGATAAAGATCCATTTGCAGTAATGAAAAGAGCAGACGATGCTCTTTATAAAGCAAAAAAAGCTGGAAGAAATAAAGTTATAAAAGCATGAAAGGCAATAATTATGAAAGCAGAGAGTAGATTTTATAAAATAGACGATGATTTTAGAAACCATTATGCAAGAGATAGAGATAGAATTATTCACTCAGGTAGTTTTAGAAAACTAGAGTATAAAACACAAGTTTTTTTAAATCAAGAAGGTGATTTTTTTCGAACACGCCTTACTCATTCTATAGAAGTGTCACAAATTGCACGCTCCATCACTTCTCACTTAGGGCTTAATGAATCACTGGCGGAAGCTATTGCGCTTGCACATGATTTGGGGCATACCCCTTTTGGTCATATTGGTGGTGATACACTTGATGAATGTTTAAAGTTTGATGGATTTAGTAATGGCTTTGAGCATAATTTTCAAAGCTTTAGAGTAGTTTCTTCATTAGAGAAAAGATATAAAAGTTTTGATGGATTAAATCTTACCTTTGCAACGCTAGAGGGAATTTTAAAACATTCATATCCGTACAAAAAAAGTTTTTTACCATCTATTATAGATGAGAAATTTAATCTTGGTACACACCCATCTATAGAAGCGATGATTGTTGATCGTGCTGATGAGATAGCCTATATGAGCCATGATATAGACGACGGTATAAATTCAGGACTGATAAATTTTGATGATTTAAAAGAGAGCAGTCTTATACAAAAAATATTGACAAAAGTAAAAAGTGAAGATATAGATGAATCAGAAGATGAGATATTTCGTTACCGTTTTAGCTCACACCTGATTAATTATCTAATATACTCTCTTATAATATACTCAAAAAATAAAATTGATAACAGTAAGATTCTTAGTGCTACACTTGATAGTAAAACTAAATTACCTGTTGGGTTTGAACCAGAATTAGAAACACAAATAAAAAAACTTAAAAAACTTCTTTTTACTAAATTGTATCAACATAAAGATATTATGGTGAAAATGTTTGCAGGCCAACAAGCTATAAAAGGGCTTTATAATGGGCTAATGCAAGAACCAAAGATGTTAAGTGAGTTTTATTATAAACAACTTGACACTAAAAATAAACATAGAGTAATTGCTGATTACATAGCCTCACTTAGTGATAGATATGCACTTTCATTTTATAATGAAATGTATGGTAGATAGTAATTATATAGTTTATTATATAGAAAAATATATAGTTGAGTTTCTGAAGGTTAAATAGTGGGTTTTAAAAAGATTGTAAAAGATAAACAAAAGCCCTAAGGCTAGTGTTTATAGGCGTGATTCGTAGCGTCTCATCATATAAAGACGCTTAAGCATTTTCTTACGAGAAGCTATTTTGAATTTCTTACGCTTTTCAGTTTCCGTTTCATGGAAACGGCGAGCACGAGCTTCTGTAACTATTAAGTTACGGTCAGTCTGTTTCTTGAAACGGCGGTAAGACGCATCAAAATTATCATCACTTCGTAGTACGATACCAGGCATATCACATCACCCACTTTCTTTAAAAATTTGAATGGGAAGTATACCATAAATAGTTTCAATTAACGAATTATTATAAATATTTATAAATATAGCTATAAATTGATGTATATCAATAGTAATTAATCTTAAATCGGATAAAATTTCTCTGATTTAAAATCTTAGAGCGTAATGCGTTCTTACCAAAGGAAACACGATGAAAAAAGTTATTTTTTTTATTTTATTAACAATAGGTTCTATTCAAGCTGGCACTGTAGTATTTGCCGATACTTTAGATGTTAGAGATGTGTTGTGTCTAATTAACAAACCTAGTTATCCAACTGCAGAAATCTATTAATTAGATATCTGAAAATTTATTTCTCCTTCTAAAATAGATCGACCGTGATCTATTTTAGTAATCTTCAATTTTTAAAACCTCTCTTCTATAATATTTTTAATAAAAAACAGTAACCTATATAAAAAGAATTATAATATTATACTACCCCAAGAAAATCAAACAACTTTTTGTAAAGTTTAATTCTCAAAAGAGTAAAATTAAACAATAAAAGTAAGGGTATAAATATGAGTAGGAAAATGGCTAAATTTTCAACACAGTT
>JAKISR010000075.1 GCA_021648465.1 Sulfurimonas sp.
TTTTAACTGTGTTGAAAATTTAGCCATTTTCCTACTCATATTTATACCCTCACTTTTATTGTTTAATTTTACTCTTTTGAGAATTAAACTTTACAAAAAGTTGTTTGATTTTCTTGGGGTAGTATAAGCATAGTGCTAAAAATATCTCTTCTAGATTTTTTTTATTTGATTTATTTTTTAAGTATTGATTAAAACTTTGAAGTTTACGAATCCCTTTTAAAGTATATTTTGATGAGTTTAAGAAATCTTCTAATATATATTCTCTTTCAGTTATTTTATCAACCGCATTTCTAAGTGCAATTTTTTTAGCAAAATGTCCAAAAAAAGTATTTTCTAGTGCAAGATAAAAAATAGATAGTATTATGGAAAAAATAAAAAAAATAAAAAACAATTTTTGAGTTTTGCTAAGTTTAAATTTCATAACAATACCAATCAACTAGATACCGATAGTGTAACTTACTTAAACTAAAACCACATTTAATTATGGATATTTATAAAAGAGGAATACATTTATAATAAATAATTTAAAAAAATCTATGGTTATATTTTTATAATCTTTTCGTGATATCACCTGCTATTGGAACCATAAAAACGAGAAGAAATTCTCGTTTTTACATCATCCCAGGCATTCCCATTTGAGGAGGCATTCCTCCACCCATGTCAGCAGATGCTGGATTATTTTCTGGAATTTCAAAGATTGCTGCTTCTGTTGTTAAAAGAAGAGAAGAAACTGAAGTTGCATTTGTAAGAGCAATACGACCAACTTTAAGTGGGTCAATGATTCCTGCTTCAAACATATCTACATATTCACCAGTTGCAGCATTAAAACCTATGTTTTCATTATCTGCGTTTTCTACAGCATTTACAACAACACCTGTATCATATCCAGCATTTTGGGCTATTTGCTTTATTGGTGCTTTCATAGCACGAAGAATAATTTCACAACCAATTTGTTGGTCACCTTCAAGTTTAAGAGAAACTTTTGCAGCAGCACGAATAAATGCAGCTCCACCACCAATAACAATACCCTCTTCAACAGCAGCTTTTGTAGCTGAAAGTGCATCATCAACACGATCTTTTTTCTCTTTCATTTCAGTTTCAGTTGCAGCACCAACTTTAATAACTGCTACGCCACCTGAAAGTTTTGCAAGACGCTCTTGAAGTTTTTCTTTGTCATACTCACTTGTAGTTGCATCTATTTGAGTTTTTATCTCAGATATTCTTGCTTTTACAACATCTTCATCACCTGCCCCATCAACAATTACAGTATTATCTTTGTCAATTACAACACGAGCTGCTTGACCAAGAAGCTCAATATTTGCACCCTCTAAAGTGTGACCTGTTTCTTCAGATATAACAGTTCCTTTTGTTAAAGTGGCTATATCTTGAAGCATTGCTTTTCTTCTATCACCAAAACCAGGAGCTTTAACAGCAGAGATATTTAAAACACCACGAAGTTTATTTACAACTAAAGTTGAAAGTGCTTCACCATCTACATCTTCTGCAATTATTAAAAGTGGGCGGGAAGTTTTTTGAACTTGCTCTAAAACAGGAAGTAAATCTTTTAAAGATGAAATTTTACTATCAACTAGTAAAATCCAAGGATTCTCTATCTCAGCAATCATTTTTTCAGTATTTGTGATGAAATAAGGACTTAAATAACCACGATCAAACTGCATACCCTCAACTACATCAAGCTCATCACTTATACCTTTAGCTTCTTCAACAGTTATAACACCATCTTGACCAACTTTTTCCATCGCTTCAGCAATCATATCGCCAATTGCAGTATCTGAATTTGCTGAAATTGTAGAAACTTGTGCAATGTCTTTTTTACCATTTACAGCTTTAGAAGATGCTTTTAGATGTTTAAGTATCTCTTCACAAGCTTTATCCATACCACGCTTAACTTCAACAGGATTTGCACCAGCAGTGATATTTTTTAAACCCTCAGAAAATATTGCATTTGCTAAGATAGTAGCTGTAGTCGTACCATCACCTGCTTCATCAGCAGTATTTGATGCAACTTGTTTAACTAGTTGAGCACCCATATCTTCAAGCTTATCTTTAAGTTCAATCTCACGAGCAACAGAAACACCATCTTTAGTAATTATAGGTGAACCATAACTTTTTTGAATTAAAACATTGCGACCACGTGGTCCCATAGTCACTTTTACTGCATCTGTTAGTTTTGCAACACCTCTAGCTAATGCATTTCTTGCATCATCTGAAAAAATTATCTCTTTTGACATATGTTAATTTCCTTAAATTTATTTCTGACATCTATTATGATGTCTAGCTTTAGTGCCTTGGCGGCAAGCGTAGCTACTTGGATTTTCTAAAGAAACATTTTGCTTTGCAAAAGCGGTTCCCTTGTTCTGTTCAGGTATCGTTCTAATTAATGATTCCAAAAATATCATCAGTATCTAAAACTAAAAATTTATCTGCACCGATTGAAACTTCATTACCTGAATATTTTCCAAATAAAACAATGTTACCACATGCTAATTCTGATACTTCTTTACTAACTGCAACTACTTCGCCGCGAGATGGTTTCTCTTGTGCATTATCAGGGATAATTATTCCACTGCTTGTAGTATTTGCTTCCTCTACTCTCTTAACTAAAACTCTTTTTCCTAAAGGTTGAAAGTTCATATATATCCTTATATTGTTTTATAAGTGTGATTCTACTGCAAATAAGTTAAATATATGGTAAATTACTTTAAATTTATTTATTTTAAGCTATTTAAAGGTAAAAAACATTATAATTCTGCCTCTTAAAAGATGTCACGGTAGCTCAGCTGGTTAGAGCACTGGTCTCATAAGCCGGGGGTCGGGGGTTCAAGTCCCCCTCTTGACACCATTTTTTTTAAGATTCCGGATTAGCTCAGCGGTAGAGTAGGTGACTGTTAATCACTTGGTCACTGGTTCGAATCCAGTATCCGGAGCCACTTTAAAACATAAATTCTTTACACATTCCTACACAGTAAACATACAAGCTTTTTTAAGTTTCAAAAAATAATCAATTAATCACCCACTGATTGCCATTTTAAACTTGAATTGGCACAATAAATCTATGCTCGTTTCATAAATGACACTAACTTAAGCAAAAAATAGTTAGAATCATAATATACGAAAATAAAAAGGAGCTTTTATGCCACACCATAAAAATCATGAACGTCTAAATACAATTAAAGACTCAATTGATAAAACTAACCAGCTAACAGATTCACAAAAAAGCGATAGCATAAAACGTATTGAAGAATGGATATTGGAAGATAAAGCTTTTGGAATATTAGAAATAGAGTTAATAAAAATTAGTAAATTTTTTAAAGAGGTTTTTTCAGAACTTGGCATAAAATAGTTTTACTCTAAAGCTCTTTATACATCTATTTTTACAAAGGTATATTTTGATTTATGAACTAACTAATCCCGTTACAAAAACTCTAATTACACACTTAAGAGACCAAAGAAGAGATGCTATTCGTTTTAGGCATACTATTGCAGAACTTACTAAACAGCTTGTTTATGAAGCACTCAAAGATTTTCCTTTAGTAGAAAAAGAAATTGTACCTTGGCACGGTGATGGTCACTTTCATGCTATTGATGAAGAAAATATAATTGTAGTAACAGTTCTTAGGGCTGGGATGCCTATGCTTGATAGTGTGATGGAACTTTTAGCAAATTCTGTTGCAGGTTTTTTGGCAATTAAAAGAGATGAGAGTACACATGAAAGTCATTTGTATTACGATAGACTTCCAGAGTGTAAAGGTAAAACAATTCTTTTAGTAGACCCGATGGTAGCAACTGGTGGTTCCATGAAAGATGCACTAGAATTTATTAAAACAAAAAAACCATCAAGAGTTATAGTACTTAATATTATTGGCTCACCAGAAGGTTTAGAGGCAGTTAGTTCTGCATATCCTGATATAGATATTTATATAGCTCAAATTGATGAAAAATTAAATGAAAACAAATATATTATTCCAGGATTAGGCGATGCTGGTGATCGTGCTTACAATACAACTGAATGAACGACACTAGCTTAAAATACTTTATCATTTCATCTAAAGTGAGGCTTTTTTCTTATCTATTTACAGGGCTTAAGTTCCATTTCCAAATTAAAATATAATTATTTAGCCAGTTCAGCAATAATATCTCGTACTTCATCATTATCAAAAAAGATATTTCTTGAGAGTTCATTACTAATTTTTTTTAGCATATCACTTTTCTTGTTAAGTTTTGCATCTTTATCATTTTTTAAAGGTGCCAGAGCTTTTTGAAGTTGTATTTTATATATATTAAGTATCTCAGCTTTTTTTTGATTTTTTGATTTTACATCTTTTGGCTTTTTACTATTCAAAGTAAATATTATAATACTTACCAATATAAATATTCCAAAAAGTGAGTAAATTATTGCACTATCCATAAAAAATTACCTTTTATTATTTAAACATAACCTTAACACATTAATATAAAAACGATACAATGACGAGATGAAAATAAAAACTATTGTGTCAATATTATTATTATTTGTGATGAGTTTATCTTTTGTAAGTGAGCATATCTTAACCTCTTATACTAATTATACTAGTGAAATATGCACAACTACAACTCTACATGAAAGTGTATTTGACACTCCTCAAATGATTGTAGATACTCATTGTGAAATTCATTGTGAATATCATAGTTCATATGTACAGCCTGAGTACAATATATTTACTGTTTTAGATACTAAAAATACTTTGAGATTTTTTTCAAATAACTCTTACCTTTTAAAAACATACTTAAAAATCTCTAAACCCCCTATCACGTAAAATTCTCTTTACCCTATACCTCTATTAAATTATTATATTACAAAGGATAACTATGCTTAAAAACATACTTATATCTGGACTTTTATGCACATTTTTGAGTGCACAAAGTTTTGATAAATTTTTACAACAAGCTATAAAAAATAGCCCATTTTTAAAATCAGAAGCTCTCTCAATTGAACAAACAAAAGAAAGAGGAGAAATTCTAACTCGCTATAAAAACCCTAATTTAGAATTGGAATATTCTTCATTTAACCAAGATTCTGGCTCAAATGAAAATGGATATAGTATAAACTACACACAACCCATCCGTTTATGGGATGTTGAGAATAACAGAAAAGCACTTGCTAAAGCTAATATGAAAACAACTTACACGGGCTACACTCAAAAAAGAGCTTCATTTATTCGTGATATCTCACTTTTATATATAGAATATTCAAGAGATAGAATGCTTTTAAAACTATTCGATGAAGAGGTTGAAATTGCTAAAAAAATTTATGATATCTCTTTTATACAATTTCAAAATGGGAGAGTATCAAAGAGTGTAAAACTTCAAGCTCAGTTAGATTATGAGATAAGCAAAAGCTCAAAAAAATCTTTTACATTAACATCTATGAATTCATACTATAGGCTTTTAAAAGTAGCAGGAATAAATAAAGAGATAATGATAGAAGAAAATTATAGCTTTAAACTAAATGCTGATTTAAAAAATAGCTATAACCCAGATATCAAACTATTAAAAACAAAATACTACCAAGCATTAAATGAAGCTAATGTAAACTCACGAAGTGTTGAGTGGATTGATGTATATGCTGGTGTTGAAAGTGAAACAGATCAAAATACTATAAGAGTTGGAGTTAACATACCTCTTGCTATATTTGATAAAAAATCTCAAGAAAAAACTATAGCTAATCTGCAAGCTTCCCGTACAAAATTTTTAATCGCAAATAAAAAAAATACACTAAATATGGAATCAAATAGACTCTCTAAAGAAAGAGAATCTTTACTAAATCTAAAAGAAAATAAAAAAGATATTTTAACAATGGAGCTTGAACTATTGGGAATTTATAAAGAAGGATATAGGATGGCAAATATCAACTTGCTACAACTTCAAGATATTAAAAATAAAGTTATTAAAACTAAAAGAGAATTAATTCAAATTCGTACAATACTAAATCAAAATAGTATTTATACAAACTATAATAAAGGAAATCATAATGAATAAACTATATATATTTTTACTACTTTTAAGTTCTTCTTTGCTGGGAGTAGATATACCAACACAACATGCTAAGCTTCATTCATTTGGGAAATCAATTGAGCTAAACTCTAAAATCATTCAACTCTCAAATGCAAAACAAGCAGTTACCTCTTTAGTTAGCGGGCGTTTAGAAAAGTACTACGTAAAAGTGGGACAAAATGTAAAAGTGGGACAAAAGATTGCTCTAATTGAGTCTATCACTATCTCTAAAATGACAGCAGAGTATATTTCTCTAAAAAAACAATATATCTCTTTAAATAAAAACTATGATGCAGATAAAAAACTCTATGATAAAGGTTTAATCTCTATGCACGAGTTAAATAATTTAAACATAGAAAAAAGTTCTATGAACTCTAAAATAGTTACTCTTGAATCTCAGTTAAAAACACTTGGTATAGATACAAAAAAACTTAAAAAAGCGACTGCAGTTTTTATACTTTATTCTCATAGTTCAGGGCGTATATCAGAACTTCAAAAATCTCTTCATACAGTTATAAAAGAGGATGAAAGCCTTATATCAATAGTAAAAAATCATGCTTTTTATATAGAATCTTATTTACCACTAGAGTATAGTAGTGTTGTTAAAATTGGACAAAAACTCACAATTGAATATAACAATAGAACTATAGTCACTTATATCACTCAAATACTGCCAGAACTTGATACAAAAACTCAACGAGTAGTAGTTTTGTCTAGTATTGATGATAAAGTGAACAATCTATTTATAAATACTTATGTAGCTTCAAAATTATATTTTGAACCAAAAAATAAATATGTAGCTGTAAAAAAATCAGCTCTATCTTTTTTTAATAATGAATGGGTAGTTTTTATTCCAACATCTGATGAACATGATACACATGATAGTCATGATTATTTAGATTCTCATGAAGGTCATGGACATGATGATTTAGATTCTGACATAAATGATAAACACGATGAACATAAAGGACACGGACATGATACACATGCTAGCCATGATGATTTAGATTCTCATGAAGGTCATGGACATGATGAAGATAAGAAAATAGATGCACATGATGGACACGATGGACATGAGGAAGAATCAGCACCTTATGAGCCTCGGGTTGTAGAGATAATAACTCAAGATGAAAATTATGTTGGAGTTAATGGGATTGAAGTTGGTGAAGAGTATGTAAGTGATAAGAGTTATTATGCAAAGTCGATGCTTTTAAAGTCATCACTTGGCGGGCACGGGCATTAATATGTTGCATACACTTATAGATATATCACTAAAATATAAACTTTTAGTGATAGCACTTTTTTTAGCAATTATAGCATTTGGGTTTAAAGCATATCAAAATATCCCTATAGATGCATTTCCAGATATCACCCCTAAACAGGTTGTTATTTATACAGAAAGTCCTGGAAACTCTGCAGAAGATATAGAAAAACTGATAACTT
>JAKISR010000076.1 GCA_021648465.1 Sulfurimonas sp.
TTTAACTGTGTTGAAAATTTAGCCATTTTCCTACTCATATTTATACCCTTACTTTTATTGTTTAATTTTACTCTTTTGAGAATTAAACTTTACAAAAAGTTGTTTGATTTTCTTGGGGTAGTATATTGAGCTTGATAATATCTATAATTATTCTAGGTATTTTTACTTTTTCTTTTGTTGTGTCTTGAGCTGTATGAGCTGTATTTTTTAAAATTGTAGAGAGATTAAACGTTTTATCTTTATTTTGAACAAGTGAAATTTTAGGAGAAGAAAGGATTATATTTTTAATATGAAGAGCAGATTTTATTAAGGATAAAGGCTCAAAATCAATTTCTAATGAGCTAAAAGAGGCTAGATGTTTGTCATCTAAGCTTTTAAGAACTACACCATCTAGTTGAAGTCTAAATATAAAGGGGTTTAAATATATACTATCTATTAAAAGTTTTGAATTTGTTTCTTTAGCTACTATAGCTATAATTTGTGGTTTTAACAGCAAAGGGACTACTATAAAACCTATTAGACTATATATAATTAAGAGTGAGAGTATAATTTTTTTAAACATAAGAACCCTATATTAAATAATCATAACTATTGTTTTGCTTTGATTATATCAGAACGTGGGTAAGTAAAAGTTGATTTTCTAAAAACAACGATTTTATTTTCATATCCGATGGCATAAGCTCTTATGGTAATAGGAATAATGGTGTCATGTCTGTCATCATCAACTAGGATATCATAAGTTCTAAGAACCACAATTTTTTTCTTTTTTATATGAGGAATTACAGTAAATGCTTTTTTAGGTTTTATTATCTCTATTTTTCCATTTATATCCTTTGGTAAAAGAACTTCAAAAAAGAACTTCATCTCTTTATTTTTAGTATTTTGTAGTAAAAATTCATAAGCATTATCAATATGAATTTTCCCATTAGATTCTTTTTTAACAGAGTAAAGACGGTTTTCTTTGTTTACATTTAAAAGCATATGCTCCTTGTTGCTCCCTATATATCCCATACTAATTATTACACCAACTAAAAGAAAAATACAAATTAATATTGTTGGACGAAAATATTTTGTTCTACCTTTTTGATCTATAATTTCATGATTACTGGACCAAGTAACAAGTGATGGTTTTCTAAGTTTACCCATAACAATTGTACAAGCATCAACGCACTCTAAGCAATTTATACATTCTAGTTGCAATCCTTTACGGATATCAATATGCGTTGGGCAAACTGTTACACAACTCTCACAAGTTGTACATTCGGCATGTGGTTCATCAACTTGAATTGCTTCTTGAGAAGTAAATTGTTTGACCTTATGATTATCATATATATGACCACCTCTATTTGTATTATATAAAGCCATAACCGTATGGTCATCATATAAAACTGATTGAATTCTTGAGTAAGGACAAACATATATACAGTAATCTTCCTGTAAAAAGATAATGTCATATATAAGAAAAAGTGCCATAAAAAGCACTGTTCCAAAGATAATAGTGTGATCCATTGGATTTTTTAAGTATTCAAAGAAGTCAGTTGGAGGGATAAAATACCAAATAAAATTAGCACTTGCTACAAATGAAAGTATTATCCAGATAGTTACAGCAATGGCTTTTTTAATCTTATTTTTCATAAGACTCATATCAGGTTCAAGCTGTTTGTTTTTGATTTTTTTTCTTAGTTTAAGAATTTTTGTTTCAATCAAATCTCTATATATAACACGGAAAATTGTTTGTGGACAAACCCAACCACAAAAAATACGACCTCCCATAGCAGTCATTCCAAAAATACTTAGAAAAATTACCATAATTAAAAAGGGTAAAAGATATAATTCCTGCATATCAAATTCAACAAAAAAGAAGTGAAGCTTTAAATTATCAAAGCTAAGAAGAAACAAGTAACTTTTATTTATTTGTATCCATGGTAAAACAATAATTAAGAATGTGATAAAAGCATAAAAATAATATCGTTTTATTCTCCAAGGTTTAGGTGTTTCTATACCTATATCTTTCTTGTTCATGCAGATCTCCTAACACTTTGGCGATAAATTATATTTTTTATTTCATTTTAAAATGATACTTTATATATGATAAAAAGTATATTTTATGTACAAATTAGATAAAATTTCTTTAATTACTCATACTAAAAAGATTTTTTACATGACAACAAAACAATACATTCTAAACACTATAAAAAAACGCCCACTTATTATAGATGGTGCGATGGGGACACAACTTCAGCTTAGAGATGACGATATCCCTCAAGAAGCATGGGAAGGGAATGAAGGTTGTAATGAACTACTAAATGTCACATGCCCTGAAGTTTTAAGTGAAATTTTTGCTGCTTATTTAGATGCTGGTGCTGACTTTATAACTACAAATACTTTTGGTTCATTCTCTTGGGTTCTGGATGAATATCAGATAGGAGACCGCTCTTATGAACTTACAAAAGCAGGAACCCAGTTAGTTAAAACCCAATGTAAAAAATTTAGCACACCTCAACATCCAAGATTTTGTTTAGGTTCTGTTGGACCAGGGACAAAACTTCCTTCACTTGGACATATTACTTATGATGAGATGTATGAGGGTTATACTGATTTTTGTTTAGCACTCATTGAGGGTGGTGTAGATGTTTTCTTATTAGAAACATGTCAAGACCCACTCCAAATAAAAGCAGCACTTCATGCGTGCCAAGAGGCATGCAGACAAAAAAATATAGAGATTCCGATTATGGTATCTGTAACAATTGAGCTAAGCGGAACTATGCTTATTGGAACGGATGCCGAAACAATTGCAACAATCATGGAGCCTTTTGATATTTTAAGTCTCGGATTTAACTGTGGAACTGGACCAGAGCAGGTTTTAAAACATGTAAAAACACTAAGTGAGCTTTGGCATAAACCCATAAGTGTCCACGCAAACGCAGGTTTGCCTCAAAACCGCGGTGGACATACTTACTACCCAATGAACCCTGATGAATTTACAATACAGCAAGAGAAATTTCTTAACTTTGATGGCGTGAGCTTTCTAGGTGGATGTTGCGGTACTACACCTCAACATATCCGTGCTTTAGTTGATAAAGTAACAACCATAAAACCAAAAACACCATCTGGCTCACATCCAAACTCCATAGCATCTCTATTTAACACTGCAACACTTATGCAAGAACCAGCTCCTCTGCTAATGGGTGAACGCTCAAACGCAACTGGCTCAAAAGCTTTTCGTGAATTGCTTTTAGCAGAGGATTACGAGGGAACTCTAAGTGTAGCCCAACAACAAGTTCGCGCAGGGGCTCATGTTATAGATGTAAATGTAGGTTTTGCAGGTCGAGATGAGACTAAAGATATGAACGCTGTTATGGGGATGTATAACCAAAAAATTGCTCTGCCTCTCATGCCAGATTCTACTCAAACAAGCGGACTTGAAACTGCACTTAAAAACATAGGTGGAAAACCAATTTTAAACTCCGTAAACCTTGAAGACGGAGAGGATAAATTTGATGAGGTGTGTTCATTAGCGAAAAAATATGGAACTGCTCTAGTTTGTCTAACTATTGATGAAGTGGGGATGGCTAAAACGATTGATAGTAAACTAGCAATTGCAGATAGAATTATAAACTTAGCTACCTCAAGACACAAGCTTAAAAAAGATGATTTGATTTTTGATGTATTAACATTTACACTTGGAAGTGGTGATGAGGAGTATTTTAAAGCTGGGATAAATACCATAGAAGCTATTAGAAGATTAAGAGAAAAACATCCAGAGGTTGGGGCAACACTAGGACTATCTAACATCTCTTTTGGGTTAGACAAAGATGCCAGACCTTACCTAAACTCTATGTTTTTGCATCATTGTATAGAAGCTGGGCTTACATCTGTCATCATCAATGTTAAGCATATCATCCCCATAAATAAAATAAGCAAAGAAGATCAGGAGATTTGTGATGATCTTATCTTTAACCGTAAACCAAATGGAGAGGCATTATTTAATTTTATAGAGCATTTTAGTACAAAAGAGGCTATAGATACAGGTGTGGAAGATGTTGAATATCTAGCAATGAGTACAGAGGAGAAAATCGCTAAACTTCTTATGGATGGGGATAAAGAGAGAATGATACCTCTCATAGAAGAGGCTCGCCAAACAATAGCTCCTGAGAAAATTGTAAATGAGATTCTCATAGATGCCATGAAAGTTATAGGTGAACTTTTTGGCTCTGGGCAGATGCAACTTCCATTTGTTCTTCAAAGTGCTGAGACTATGAAAAAAACGGTTGATTATCTTAATCCTTATTTGCCAAAAATTGAAAAAGAGGTAGACACCACTTTAGCATTGGGTACTGTAAAGGGTGATGTTCATGATGTTGGTAAAAACCTCGTTGATATTATCCTCTCAAACAACGGTTTTAAAGTTCAAAATCTTGGGATTAAAGTTGAGTTAGAAGATTTTATACAAGCTACAAAAGATGGGCATATATCTGCATTTGGGATGAGCGGACTACTGGTGAAATCTACTCAAGTTATGCAAGAGAACCTAAAAGCACTAAAAAAAGAGGGGATAAAAATCCCTGTACTTTTAGGTGGTGCAGCACTTACTAGAACATTTATAGATGAATATTGTCGCCCTTTTTATGATGGTCCTATCTTTTACTGTAAAGATGCTTTTGATGGAGTTACTGCCATGAGTCGGATAGAAGCTGGTAATTTAGATACTGATTTACATGGTAAAGATAATGAAGAAAAAGTTGTAAAAATAAAAAAAGAGATAATTATTCCATCATTTAAAGAGTTAAAAATGCCATCAAGGGATGTAAAAGTTCCAACTCCGCCATTTTGGGGAAGACGAGAGATAAAACTAACCCCTACACAAATTGAGATGGCTTTTGAGTGGATAAATCATAAAATTCTTTTTAAATCTCGTTGGGGCTACAGTTCTAAAGGTAAAACTAAAGATGAGTATCAAAAACAAGTAGATGAAGTGATTATGCCAGCATATGAAAAACTAAAAGCGCAGCTTCTTGATGAAAAACTTTTTGAGCCGACTATCATCTATGGCTATTGGCCATGCAGAAGTGATGATAACACTCTTCTTATCTTTGATGAGAGTGAGGGGTACAACTCTGAGAGTGAAATCAACAAAGAACCGTTAGTCTCTGTTATAGGCAGAGCAAAGGAGAAATTTACTTTTCCTCGTCAAACAAAGCAACCACACCGTGCTTTGAGTGATTTCTTTCATAGCGATAGACATGATGTTTTAGCACTAACATGTGTTAGTTCTGGAGCAAAACTTAGTGATGCAGAGAGAGCCATAATGGATGCTGGAAACTATACAGAGTATTATCAGTTTCATGGTCTTGGTGTTGAGTTAGCAGAAGCACTAGCAGAGATAGCACATAAGCAGATAAGGCTTGACCTCAACATAAGCGATAATGAGGGGAGTAAACTAAGTGATGTGCAGATGAACAGGTATCAAGGAAGCCGTTACTCTTTTGGTTATGCGGCTTGTCCAGACTTAGAGCTTAATCGTCCACTATTTAATCTTCTTCGCCCTGAAGAGTTTGGGATAGAGCTTAGTGAAACTTTTCAAATTCATCCTGAACAGTCTACTTCTGCTGTTGTGGTTTATCATGGTGAGGCTAGTTATTATAATGTGTAAAATCTAAACTCCCAAATATTATTTAGGAGTTATAAATTATTTATCTTTTTTTATTTGTGGTTGAGGTATTTTAGGTTTAGAGTTTTCATAGAGTTTTCCAGTATTCGGTGTTTGTATAGGTTTTACTGGTTTTTGTTCTTTTTTATCACTACTCATAATATAGTCTCCTTTCATAAGATTTATAATTTTATAAAGAATAAAATTACTAAATATATTGTTGAAATAAAAGTAAAAAAAGTTGATAAATTCATAAGTTTAGCTCTAACAGCAACCATTGTTCTATTAAACTCTATAGATTTTTGAGTAACATTAAGCATATCTATAATAAATTGAGATTTTGTCCAACTATTATCATCATATTTTGATGATAATGTTAAATCTTCTGGGGAACCATAGTCCTTTTCTCTGCCTACAAGCAAAGAAAATATAGCAACCAAAATAGAAGCACTAGCAAGTAATAAATAACCTTTATCAATATGAATAATAGTTTCAAATAGTTTGAAGAATATTGCTAAAGAAACTACATTGAACCATAAAAGAGTTTTTATATTTGAAAGTTGATTAGGCATTGATGAAGTTAATAATGTATCCAATTCTTTTCGTTTTGTTTCATAGTGAATAGTCAAATTATGTTCATAATTTTCAACTTCTAGTGATTTTTTACACAATAAGTTACCTTTATTATAATTTTATTTGACTAATTATAACTTAAAATACTTATTGAGTCTTCTATTCTTTTTTTGAGCCAAAAAAGAACCAAAAATGCTTTGCAAAAGTCTCAAAGCTCTGCGAGTTCCTAAAATAAAACTATTTTTGAACTAAAAATGTAAAACTCGCTTCGTTCAGACAGTTACATTTTCTTAACGCTCAAAAACAGTTTTATTTTAGCTTTTCAAGGTCTGCAAGAATACGCACAAACTTTTAAAACATTGTTTTTTTGTCTTTTGATATTTTTTTGGAAGTGAGGCTTTAGCCTCGCCTGATTGCGGGACTAAAGTCCCACTTCCGATTAGTGAATACACATAATAAAATACAGCATCTTTAAAATATTCAAGCAGTTGATTGCACACACCATGAATCGCCCATACAAACTTTAAAATATTTGGAAAAAGGTCGAGGACTGTTTGAGCGAAGCGAGTTCCGCAGACCCCAAATATTTTAAAGTTTGTATGGAAAAAGCGATGAGTCTTGTGTGCGATTTTTTATTTTACTTTTTTCTAAAAAAAGTGATGAGAGAAGCAAAGAAAAAGATTGTTTAGTTTTACACAAAATGATAAGTATAATTATATTTATAGAAACTTTTTGCGAGGCTAAAGCCTCACTTCCGAAGTAGAATTGAAATTATTCTATCTCTATATCCTCAAGATTAGCAACTTCCTCATCAATAAACAACCGAGAAACAGCAATAAATCGAATCCCTAAAGGAATTTCTAAAGAAAAACTAGAACCTCTACCCTCTACTATATCTATAGTTAAGTGAGTCCCTTTCATGTATTGGAACTGTTCAGGAGCCATAAAAAACTCGCATCCGTGAATCTCTCCTATTTTTATATCACGACTACCAACCATAAAATCACCAACTTCAAAACACATTGGAGCTGAGCCATCACAACATCCTCCACTTTGATGAAACATGAGCTCAC
>JAKISR010000016.1 GCA_021648465.1 Sulfurimonas sp.
TACTTTGAACTCTTCGCTATACCCTTTTCTTGCCATTATATAATCCTCTATATAGTCATAATGTATAAACATTATTTTATCTAAATTATTTGATTATTATTTTGTCTAGTTTATAGGGGACATTCCAAACCATTTCATATGCTATACTATTGGTATATTCATAGTCTGATATATCTTCGATATAGAAATATCTGTACGACATTCGTCTGGGTAAGTTTAACTGATATTTTTCTTCATATTCAGTGATTATCGTCTCGCAATCTATGTTGTTTTCATTATTATTTTTCACTATTTTTATCTCTTTTTAAATATGCACTAGTTTATCAAACCAGCTTCATTCACTGCTTGTGAAAATTCTTCTTTAGTATCATGATCAAGAGACTTGATTAATTGCTTATGCTCACTTATCAATCTTTGTCTATAGTTGGTATCATTATTTTCTAAAACAGCATTAAAATACTCAGCATATCTATCAAATTCATTTATAATCTTATCTGCTTCTTTATGATAATCCACTCCACCAATAGCTTTTATCTCTATATGATTTACATCTATTTTCTCAAGATTCCAGATAGTCCCTTTTTTATTTTTAATCTCTCTTGATTTTGCTTTTGTATTTTTAGATAGTATATCCATTACATTTTGACTATAACCACTACGAGGTAGCCAAGAAGAGAGTAGGTTCTTATCATGACACATAAGCATATAAAGATAAAAATTAAAATTAACACCATCTTGTTTTATAGTAGAGATATGAAAGTGTAGTCCTGTATCTTCGTTAGTGTAGCCATACTCTTCAATAAGTGGCAAAATATTTTGAATATAATGCTTCACACCATTTTTAGTAGTAATTGGAATTGATATTTCTATACCATTATCATCTAACGACTGGTCAGGTTTTATCTGCACACAATGATTTTTATCACTATTTGTTGGAAGTGAAACCAAATCTACTAAAATATCTACATCTATAAAATTTGCTATTTTATTTCTTATTTTATCAACAGCATTTTCTAAATTATATTTAGCTGTATCTATATAAAATTCAAACTCACACCCAAACTGATATAAATCATTATCACTTATTTTTAAAGTCTCAATATTATTCTTCACTGCTCTATATCGTTTTGTGGTGCTTTGTACCATTTAGTGTAAACCTTCTAAAAAACTATCAAGTTTATGTACCTTATAGTCTGTATTATTTTCCCATATTTTTAATGCCTCTTGTTCTTTTGGTATCTCTTCATCTTCTCTTATATAAACAAATGCAAGATTTACACCTTTGTGAGTTTTTACCTTTATCTTTTTTCTCTGATAATACGCAGGAGCCCCCTCAAACGCATCAATTTTATCTAACAACTCTTTTCTCTTAATCTCATAAAGCTCACCCATCACTTTAGTAATTGGTTCTTTTACAAGATATGGATAGTTTCCAAAACTATCCTCATACATTGCAAACTTACCAACAGTAGAGGCTTTACCTACTCTTTTTGCATATTTATCAAGTAGTTTATGATTATCAAAACCTTTTTTCAGCGAACCATATACAAATAAAAACTCATTGAACGGTTCTATCTTTTTAAAGTAGCCTCGTTTTTCAATAGAGATTAATCCTCTATCATGAAGTCTATGAAGATATTTTCGAATAGTATCTTTAGATATATCTTTTAGTTTAATATAGGAGAAAGGTACTACTTCATCAATAGCTAGATTGTCTATTTGTCGCTCTATTTTATATATGATTGTCATAATATCTTCTCCTTTTTTATCGTGACTAAATTATAGCATAAATTCCATAAATCTGTCACGATAATATTTATAGTCCATAATCCACCATCTCCATATCATCATCAATATTTAGATACTTCATAGTAGTATCAATCTCTGTGTGATTTAAAAATCTCTTTGCATGTACTATACCAAATTTTTTATAAACATTTGTTGCTGCCGTTCTTCTCATAGTATAAACCGTTACCCTATAAGCGCTGTCATATGTTCCTACATTTTGATTAAAATGTTTGTCAAATATTGCCCTGAAATGTTCAGCATACCCCTGATATCTTGTATGTCTATTTTTCATTGCCCGCTTTTCATCTTCTGTAGTAGCTTTTTTATAAAGTTGCATTGGAAAAAAGATATAATTATCATGTACTAAGTTATGCTCAGTAATCCATCTCTTAAACATATCTAATAGTTCATCACTAACTCTTGCATCATAAGGTTTACCCTGCTTCATTGCTCTAATATGTATAGTCTTGTTTTCAAAATTAATATGTTTAACTTGTATTGTCATAACGGCAGCAGGTCTTGCACCTGTATGATAACAAGCTTTTAAAAATAGCAATAGCCTAGGCTTCACTTGAAACTCATCCAAATTCCAAAGTTTTTCAAGTTCTACATCTGATAAAACTCTACCCGCTTCATTTTTATCCGTCTTAATAATATCAGTAACCACAACAGGATTTTTATTAATATACCCCTCTTTTATTGCCCAGTTAAATAAGGCTCTAAGATTACTAATAATCTTTTTTACTGTTCTTGGATTTAATGAATCTGCATCTGGTTTTGCTTTTTTCTGTGCACCCCTTAACGCTGGTGTCTTTTTTAACTCCTCACTAAGCTTTTTTAAATCATCTGTCTTAATCTTACTTATTTTCATTTTGCCTAATTTTGGCTTCACATGTCTATTAAATGTCGACTCTATCATTTTAGTGGTTTTTGCTGTTTTTGTAGGAAAGTAAATTTTAGCTATATCTTCAAGCTTTAAATTATTATTCATTATCTTTCTAGCTAAAAGAGAATCATCTTTTTCTATCTCTATTCTATCCTTTGCTAGTTCAGTTCTTTTGTCATTTAGTATTTTTAATGCTTCTTCTTTAGAAGTTGCATTACATTTATATTTTTTAACTTTATTATCAATATCTCTATATGCAATGTAAAAAGCAATAGTTCTTTTATCGTTATCACTATCCCTATAATATTCATAAATACCATTATATTTTTTTGCTCTTATCTTCCGCAAACCCATTAAAAACCTTTAAAATTATCAAATATTTTATTACAACAAAATTTTACAACAATTTGTTGTAAAACTGCATAAAACTGTAAAATATTGAAAATATCAAAATTATATAAATATTCTTAAAAGCCTGTATATAGGGATATTTGAGTAAGTTTAAGGAGGATTGAAAAAGTATAGGGATTAGTCTTTGGAGGACTTATTGGACTAGTCTCATCTTTTCTTCTTTAACCATCATTTTAGGGATTTAAGTTTTGAGAATTTAAAGTTTTACTACATTTTTTTGCTACAAATCGTTTTAAATATGCATATATTTGATAAATATTGCAAAATAGCAGATTTTATTTGATACTGTTTTTAACAATATACTCACTGCTATTTAGTTGAAAAATGGGACTTAATAGTAAATATGGGTGCATAAAACACCTTCTAAACTATGTATATTGGGAGTAAACAAAGTTTATTTGTCAAGAGGAGAGTTAAAATAGGCAGTAAGAAATCTGCTAAAAAAGTAGTTTTTACAACCCAAAGCATAAAGAAACAGATTAGTTCTGTTAAAGTTTTCTTTGAATAATTTCAAAGGAGACTTACATGCTTAGGAAAGATGAAGTAAAAATGCTGCTACATCTGGCAAAATTAGTGACCAATTAAGACGTGCAAATGTATTTAGAAATTCAAAGACTTTCCAAAGAAAATGAAAAGTTTAAAAAACTTCAAGAACTTATGAAAGAAATCACATCTATATGAATATTAAAATGACTTAATAATATATTTAAGTCACTTTAAGATACTACTAGCCAAAAAAGAGACTGCAAACTTTAGAAGATTTAATCTTATTTTTCAAATATCATTTTATCTGTTAATAGTTTGAAATAATCCTTCGACCAAAAATCAAATCCTCTCTTATCTTTAATAAATGGACTAACCTCTTTAATCGCTCCATCGACATCAAGGAAGTCAATTCTTTTATACATCAGTTTTTTAAATAGTTTTTCATCAAGCTTTATCTCTTTTTCTAAATCGCCTCTTTCATACATTCTCTCTTGTAGATGTTTCAAGTTTAAGGAGGTATTTCTTTTTACATACCATTCAAAATCATACCAGTCACGACCTTTAACTCTAGTTTTCCATTTTCTAAAAAGAACAGCATGCATTTTTCCTGCATAAAGATTTGGAAGCGTCATTGTGATAATATTAAATGTTTTTGGTAGTAGTAAAGTTTTTGCCTCAGTTTGAAACTTTAGTGGTGGGTTTACATCTACTTCAAACTTAATTTTCAGTTTTTTGCCGCTATGCACCCCATCTAAGATATTTCCTAAATCGTGCGCTTGAATTTTCAGTGTATGGATAGAAGTACCATTTTTCAAAAATGCAGAAGCTATATCACTACCAAAATCTTTTTTGACCTTTTTTGCTATATCTATCTTGATCCCTAATGCTTCAAACTCATCTACTATAGAGCTAAAGTATTGCTCTATATCAAAGTCACTACTCTTTTGTAAAAGTGTAAAGTCTAAATCTTCTGAAAACCTTGGAAGACCGTACAGTATTCGTAAAGCAGTACCACCATAAAAAGCTGCTTTTTCAAAAAAACCACCATGATACAAGCCTAAAAGAGCAATCTCTTGAAATACTTCTTTTAAAGTATTAATAAGGTCAGCTTCATTGCTTATCTCATAGTTTGACAACATCTGTTGGATTATATTCATGCTATATCCTCTAGCATTTCTATTAAAAACTTTATTTTTTTTGATTTGCTTATTTCAAAATATTGTATAAATATATTCATATCACAATCTGCAAGCTCATCTACATCTATTCTTAAATCATCTACTAGAAAATTAATCATAGATTTTTTTGATGTAATTTGTATGTCTTTTGTATAGTAAACTTTATCACACAGTGCTTTGGCTTTTGTAGCTATTAAAAAGTTACCATTTTTTGTTGACTTAATTGTCAATCCTATAGAAAACAACTCTTTTTTTACATGCATAAAACTAAAGGTGCCATTCTCAGTTTTAAATGATTTAGATCTTTTTGTTGTTGCAGAAGTTACATCAAATACACTCTCTGGAATCAAGCCATGATAAGACAGTGCATAATCAAATGATATGTACGATGGGCTTAGCATGGTATTAGCAATAATTTCTTTTGAGATAGAGCTTTGAGAAAAAGGTGATATATGTAGGTACAAGCCCCTTTTCAGAGTCTTTATGTACCCTTTTCTCTTTAGCTTATTTATCTTATCATTTATTCCAGTATATCCATTATTGAAGATTATGGAAGATAGTGTAGCATGATCAATGATATGAGTTTTGTATTGTTGTAAACTTTTTTCTATAGCTATATCCATATTATCCCTTCAGTTATAAAAAATGCTAAAGAAGCAACTTTCTATACAATTATAGTATTTTCAATCAAATATACTGCTTAAAGATAAACAATTGCTAATATGGCAATTAACTATGTAAATGCAGAGACTATTTACTACTAAAGCCCATAATTTACCATTTCCATATCATCATCAATATTGAGATACTTCATAGTTGTATCTACCTCAGTATGATTTAAAAACTTCATACTCTTCTTATCATATTGGTATTTCATGGCATAATCAAAAAAACTCAACTGCATATATATCCCTCAAACTTGGCTTCTTAGTATATTTATTTTAGCTAATTGTTAGTTTGAAGGAGGTTAAGCAGATTTCAGAGATTGTTCAAAGGGCTCGATTAAATAACCTCAACAATAACATCAGCTATTTTTATTGTCTCACCGCTACGAATTTTTGCTCTTTTTCTAAGTTCGACCTCTTCGTTACGAATAACATAACCTTCAGAGATGAGCATCTTTGCTTGTCCGCCAGAATCTACTAAATCAAGTGTTTTTAAAAGTTTAAATAACTCTATATAATCGTCTTTAAGTTTGTACTTCATCTATCTAAACTGCTTCGTCTATTATTGAAAAACCAGCTTCTCGCATAGCATTATCAACCATCTCTATAGCTTTTGCTATTGTTTGTTGACTTATTTCAGGTAGTTCTTCACCCCAAAGTTTTTCAGCTTCATTAAAGCCCTGTATCATGCCTTCGCGACCAGCACGCATCATATCTTCATCTCCGCCAGAACCATTTATTACAAAATTTGCAATACGCTCAGAGGTTTGTTTTATATCAAACATTCCGTCCTCGCTAATAAGCTTAGTAGCTTCATCCTGTGATAGTTCAGCTATGGGTTTTCCATCATATCCTATATTGCTCAAAAAAGCTTGAAAATCTTGATAGTTTTGAGTAAATTTATCTGCTTTATCATGTATTTGCCCCTGAATAGATGCAGAGTTAAAAGAGACCATTTGAGAGTTTACTTTAAGCTCTGCTTTTATCTCTGTGACTTCATCTTTTGAAAGCTTTTTAGTAAAAAGAGGTTTTATTGCAGATGATGCATTTTCTATAGCACCTACATTAGATGAAATTTGCATTATAAATCCTTTAATTTTAGTAAAGTGTATTATACTACTTCATTAAGAATAACTATCGACAATACTTTAAATTTATAAAGCATTTCTAATAAAAAATATTCTTTTTGGTTTTCTATAGTTAAATTTATATTTTATGATACAAATTTAAAAAATTAAGTTATAATGTCTCCGATGAAAGATTTGTGTGAGAGTTCATCTATAGTATATTCTGCTAGACAAACGACTCTACCCAATATTCGGACTCCACTTTTAAGGAAGTGAATTTTTACCAAAGAGGTACAACATATGGCAGAATTGCTAGACGGATCAGTAAAATGGTTCAACGAAGAAAAAGGTTATGGTTTCATTCAACAAGACAATGGACAAAGTGATATTTTTGTTCACTTTCGCCAAGTAAACAGAGCAGGTCCAGGCCGTGTATCTTTAGCTGAAGGTCAAAAGGTAACTTTTGAAGTTGGCGAAGGTCAAAAAGGTCCTCAAGCAGAGAACGTAACTCCTCTATAGGTTTTACAATGTAGACTCCATTTTATATGGTAGTCTACAACCTTTATTTTACTACACTTTTTATATTTAAACTACTAATTACATACTAAAACTAACATTAAATTCTATATATAGATATTATTAAAAAAATAAAATTACTATAATACGCTACAATAATCCAAAATTAATTTCTAATAGGAATAAATATATGCAACATAAACTTTATTACCCAAATCCAGAACTTTCAAAAAATGCATCTGTAAAAAGTATGGATGAATACAATGAGCTACAAAACTTTGCTAAAAGAGACTATGAGGGGTTTTGGGATAGCTTTGCTAAAGAAAAAATTACTTGGAAAAAACCATATACAAAAGTTTTAGATGATTCAAACATGCCTTTTGCTAGGTGGTTTGAAGGTGGAGAGTTAAATGTATCTGAACAATGTATAGACCGTCATTTAGAAAAAAATGGTGAAAAAACTGCCATTTTATTTGAGGGTGAGTTAGGTGACATTCAAAAAATTACTTACAACCAACTTTCCGTCCATGTAAACAAAACTGCTAATCTTTTAAGAGAGCGTTATGGTGTTACAAAAGGTGACCGTGTTGTAATCTACATGCCAATGATTCCAGAAGCTGCATTTATGATGTTAGCTTGTGCTCGTATTGGGGCTATTCATTCTATTGTATTTGGAGGTTTCTCTTCTGATGCAATCCGTGATCGTGTTATAGGTGCACAAGCAAAACTTATAATTACAGCTGATGGAGCTTATCGTAAAGGCAAACCATATTTGCTAAAACCTGCTGTAGATGAAGCTATTTCAAAAGGTGGATGTGAGAGTGTTAAAAATGTTTTAATTGTTAAAAGAAATAATGAAGAGATAAATATAGTTGAGGGTCGTGATGAAATCTATAATGATTTAATAGATTCCTACTCTGATAAATGTGTTGCTGAATCTATGGCAAGTGAAGACCCACTGTTTTTACTTTACACTTCTGGTAGCACAGGTCAACCAAAAGGTGTTCAACATAATCAAGCTGGGTATATTCTTTGGGCACAAATGACTATGGAGTGGGTTTTTGATATTAAACCTGATGATATTTACTGGTGTACTGCAGATATTGGTTGGATTACTGGTCATACATATATAGTTTATGGTCCACTTGCAGCGGGTGCAACTACAGTTATGTATGAAGGTATTCCACTTTATCCGGATGCTGGGCGTTGGTGGAAGATGATAGAGGAGTTAAAAGTCACTCAGTTTTATACAGCTCCAACTGCTATTCGTATGCTTCATAAAGTTGGTAATGACGAACCAGACAAATACGACTTAAGTTCTCTAAGAATTCTTGGAACTGTTGGTGAGCCTATTAACCCCGAAGCATGGGACTGGTATCACAATAAAATTGGTGGTGGGACTTGCCCTATTGTTGATACATGGTGGCAAACGGAGACTGGTGGTCACATGATATCTCCACTTCCAGGTGCTACACCTATTCAAGCTGGATGTGCAACACTTCCAGTTCCAGGAATTATGGCTGAAGTTTTAGAAGAAGATGGTACGCCAACGCCAGTTGGAGAAAAAGGTCTTTTGTGCATAACTAAACCTTGGCCAGCAATGATAAGAAATGTTTGGGGTGATCCTGAAAGATTCAAAAAAGCATACTTTGGCGATTGTAAAAAAGATGGAAAACCAGTTTATTTTTCAGGTGATGGCGCTATGATTGATGAGAAAGGTTACATTACTATTACTGGTCGTACCGATGATGTTATGAATGTTTCTGGTCATCGTATTGGTAGTGCAGAAGTTGAGGCAAGTATCGGAAATGCAGAGTTTGTTGCTGAATCTGCTGTTGTTAGTGAACCTCACGACATTAAGGGTGAATCTTTATGTGCTTTTGTTATTTTAAATCTTACAGAGCATGCAGGGTTTGAGGAGATGAGTAAAGAGATAAATAATATCATTAAAAATGAAGTTGGTGCATTTGCTAAGTGTGATCGTTTTGTATTTGTACCAGGACTTCCAAAAACTCGTTCTGGTAAAATCATGCGTCGTATCCTACGACTTATTGCCGTTGGCGAAGAGATTACACAAGATATTTCAACACTAGAAGATCCTAGTGTTGTTGAAGCAATTATCAAAGCAACACAAGAGCAAAGTTAAATTTGAACTGTTACTGCGGTCATAATATAAATTATGATGAATGTTGTGGAGCGATACTAGATGCTAAAAAAACAGCATCTACTCCACATGAGCTTACGAGAAGCAGATATTGTGCATTTGTTAAATCTAATATAGAGTACTTAAACTCAACCTCACTGAATAATGAAAAAATAAAAAAACTTTCTTATATAAAATGGTTAAAACTAGATGTTATAGATTCTTATGAAAATATTGTTGAATTTAAAGCTTATTATCGTGATTCTGGAAATATTCACGTTCTTCATGAGAAGAGTAGTTTTGTAAAACAAAATGGAAAATGGTTTTACATTGATGGCGAAATATACAACTCTAAGATAAATAGAAACGAAAATTGTCCATGTGGAAGTAAAAAAAAATTTAAAAAATGTTGTGTTTAAAGAGTCGAATCTAAAGATTTTAAAAAGACATAACTCTTCTTTGTAAATCCATTTTTTTCATAAAAACCATGTGCCTCTTTTTTTTGTAATCCTGATGATAAAACAATATTTTCACACATCCCTACTTTTGCATAATCATATAAATAATCAAGCATCATTTCTCCATATTTTTTACCTCTATATTTTTCATCAGTAACTAATTCAAATATATATAAATGCCTTTTATGATAAAGATTTGTTTGTATAGTAACCCCTGCATAAGTTATCAACTCCTCTCCATTCATGATACCAAATATCTTATATTCCATATCTCTCATATCGTATATTAAATCCTCAAACTCTTTATACGATAAATCTACACGAAGTTGGGAAACCACTTCATATGCTGTTAATAATTCTTTTAAATCTAATTCTCTAATCTGCATAGAATATTTTATAATAAATTTGCTACAATGCAACTAAATTAGTTTGTTTTGAAGGAATTTACAATGTCTATAAAGAACTTTGAAGTGATTATTGTTGGTGCTGGAATCTCTGGAGCTGCTTTAGCTTATGAACTTGCTAGATATACAGATATTAAATCAATCGGAATAATTGAAAAATATGAAGATGTTGCAACTTTAAACTCTAAGGGGACAAGCAACTCTCAAACTATACATGTAGGGGATATTGAAACAAACTACACTCTTGAAAAAGCAGCAATTACAAAGCGTACTGCAAAAATGGTTGAGAAGTACTGCCTCCAGTACAATTATCAAAATGACATAATGTTTTCTCATCAAAAAATGGCTTTAGGGGTAGGTAAAAAAGAGGTTGATTTTTTATTACACCGCTATGAAGAGTTCTCTGAACTTTTTCCTTATCTTGAAATATGGGATAAAGAGAAATTAAAAGAGCTAGAACCTCGTATTGTTTTTGATGAAAATGGAGATGAGCGTAAAGATGATATTATCGCTGTTGGAGCAAAAGGTGAATGGACAACAGTTGATTTTGGAAAAATGACACAATCACTAATTGAAAATGCAAAAAAGCAGGAGAACACTGAAGTTGATCTTTTTTTAAACACTGAAGTTTTAGAAATTCAAAAAAGTAAAAAGCGTGGCTATATGGTAAAAACAAAAGATACTACTTACTATGCAGATTTTGTAGTCGTAGATGCTGGTTCATACTCTCTATTTTTAGCACATAAAATGGGTTTTGGACTAGGGCTTGGTTGTTTGCCTGTAGCTGGTAGTTTTTATATGACAAACCAAAAAATGTTAAATGGTAAAGTTTATATGATCCAAAATCCAAAACTCCCTTTTGCTGCTCTTCATGGTGACCCTGATGTTTTGGATAATGAAAACACTCGCTTTGGACCGACTGCATTAATGATGCCAAAATTAGAGCGTTACAAAAGTGGTACTATTTTAGATTTTTTCAAAACTCTTCGTTTTGATTCTAAAATTGCAACGGCACTCTGGAAGCTTTTAAAAGATAGTGATATTCGTAACTATATATTTAGAAATTTTCTTTTTGAAATCCCATATTTCAACAAAAGACTTTTTCTAAAAGATGCAAAAAAAATTGTACCTGGTCTTAAGCTTGATGAGTTTCATTATGCCAAAGGATTTGGTGGTATTCGTCCTCAGGTACTAGACAAAGATAAACAAAAACTTATGTTAGGGGAAGCTTCTATCTTTACAGGAGAAGGCTTGATTTTTAATATGACGCCATCCCCTGGTGCAACCTCATGTTTAGGTAATGCAGAAAGAGATTTAAAATATATTGTTCAATACCTAGGCAAAGAGTTTAATGAAGATAAATTTAATGATGAACTTACGGAGGGTGAATACTGTGTATTACCTGAACATCTTGAATCTAAAAAAGCTATTGTTAACCTTATTCGTGCTGAAATTCAAAGAACTGAAGAGAAATTTTTTGAAGAAGTACATCCTGGTGAACCAGATAAAGATTTTTGGAATAAACCAAGTTCAAAATTAAAATAAAAGATAAGTTTTAAATTAAATTTTAAACAACTCTTGGATATAATCGCGAAAAATAATAGGCACACCCTCTTGCTTGTGCCTAAGCGAAAGACACTCATGGTAAATGTAAATAACTTAATTATGCGTTTTGGAAATAGAATTCTATTTCAAGATATAAACCTTAAATTAGATCGTCATAAAAGATATGGTCTTATTGGTGCAAATGGTGCTGGTAAAACAACTTTTTTAAAAATTCTTGCTGGTCAAATTGATGAGTATGAAGGTGATATAAATATTGAAAATGGTCTTAAAGTTGGTGTTTTAGGACAAAATCAATTTGCTTTTGAAAATTACACAATTTTAAATGCTGTTCTTTATGGAAATAAAAGACTATATGATGCCATAAAAGAAAAAGAAGAGTTATATATAACTGGTGATTTTGAAGATGAAGCTACAAATAATCGCCTAGCTGATTTAGAAGTTATCTCTGTTGAAGAAGATCCAACTTATGAGTACGATGTAAATATTGCTAAAGTTTTAGAAAATGTTGGTATCCCAGCAGAACAACATCAAAATCTTATGAGTTCTCTTGATAGTGCTGATAAATTTAAAGTTTTGCTTGCACAAGTTTTATATCCAAAACCTGATGTACTGTTTTTAGATGAGCCTACAAATAACCTTGATATTGAAACTATTAGTTGGTTAGAGCATGAACTTCAGCGTCATGAAGGTACTATGGTAGTTATTTCACACGACAGACATTTCCTTAATGCTGTAGTAACCAATATTTTGGATGTTGATTATCAAAAAATTCGTGAGTTTACAGGTACTTATGATGATTGGTATATTGCAGCAAATATTATAGCTAAGCAAAATGAGCTTAATAATACCAAAAAAGAAAAAGAAAAAGAACAACTTGAAGCTTTTGTTCGACGCTTTTCTGCAAATGCTTCAAAAGCAAAACAAGCAACTTCAAGACAAAAACAACTTGACAAACTAGTAATTGAAGACATTAAACCATCATCTCGACGTGATCCAAGTATTGTTTTTAAAGCCACGAGAGTTATGGGTGATGAAGCCTTAAATATTGTTGGGATTAACCACACTTATGAAGATGGAAATGAAGTTTTAAAAAATATAAATCTTAAATTCAATCCAGATGAAAAAGTTGCACTTATTGGTGGTAATGGTGTTGGTAAAACTACTCTTCTTAAAATTATTATGGAAGAGATGAAACCAAGTGGTGGAGAAGTTCACTGGGGTGCTACAATTGAGAACTCTTACTTTCCTCAAGATACTGCTGATACTATCAGTGGTAATGGTACTTTATATGATTGGCTGAGAGCCTTTGATCCAAAGCGTGATATTGCAGAGATTAGAAACTGCCTTGGTCGTATGCTCTTTAATGGTGAGCAACAAGAAAAATCAGTTGTAAGCATTTCTGGTGGTGAAAAGCATAGAATGATGCTAAGTAAAATGATGCTTGAGGGTGGAAATTTCTTAATACTAGATGAGCCATCAAATCATCTTGACTTAGAAGCTATCGTTGCACTTGGAGAAGCTCTTTTACAATTTAAAGGAAATGTTGTTTGTGTATCGCATGACCGTGAACTTTTAGATGCTTTTGCTTCTCGAATAATTGAAATTCATGCAGATGGCTCTATAACAGACTTTAAAGGTTCATATGAAGAGTACGCTGAAGCTAAGGAAAATGGAAAAATATAGTGTTAAAATATAAAAACTTTATAGGGCTTGGAATTGCAGGTAACTTTGCACTTCACTTAGCTCAAGCTGGTGAATTAGAAGAATTTAAAGATATTATCACTGCAGATGAAGCAGCTCCAAAAGGAATGTTTCCTTTTTATCTACCACAACCTGTAAATAATGCTAAAGAAATTTTAAATACTTATCCTCTATCAAGTGATACTATTACTCTTCCAAAAGAGAATGTAAATGTTCAAGCTGAACCAGAAGTTGGACTTATATGTAAACTTGAGTATATTAATAATAAACTATCAAAAATCATACCAACTCACTTTGGTGCATATAATGATTGCTCAATCAGAGTAGCTGGTGCTAACAAAATAAGTGATAAAAAAAATTGGGGCATAGCATCTAAGGGTATCTCTGATAGTCTTTTTATTATCGATAAATTCTCAAGTGGTGGAGTTATGGATAACTACTCAATCTGTAGTTTCTTGCGCCGTGATAGAGAAGTTCACGCTTATGGTGAAGATGTTGAGTTAAATGGATATAGTTACTTTTATGAAAAACTTCAAGAGTGGATGACTAATCAAATAAATACTCAAAAAGATTTTGGTCCACTAGAACCTTTAAGTGAGTATATCTCTACATGCAATAATCCAAAAGAAGCTGTTATAAGTATAGGTGCAACAAGATATACTACTTATGGAGAAAGCACATTTTTAAAGTCAAATGATGAAGTGATTATTATAGTTTATAATGCAAAAAAAATAACTTCTGATGAAATGCTTAAAAGTGTACAAAACAGCTCTTATGACAAAATAAATATGAGTGTATTATCTCAAAAAGTACTTTAGTAACTTTATGAGCAGAGGTAAAAAACTAGATATCTTCATAAGTGCTGATATAGATGATAGCTGGGCAGAAGTTCAAACTCCTCGTAAAACAACTATTTCAAATGAAATTCTAGAGCCAAAAAAACATTTTTTAATCTTTAAAAAAGAAAAACGCCGTGGAAAAACTGTAACACTAGTTGGAGAGTTTCAACTAAGTAAAGATGATGCAATAGCTACATTAAAAACTCTAAAAAAGAAGCTTGGATGTGGTGGAAATTATAAAGATGACTGGATGGAGTTTCAAGGTGAATTAAAAGAGAAGCTTCGTGAACTTTTAATTACCAAAAACTTTAGATTTAAACATGGTCACTAAGCTGTATCTTCATCTTTTATCTTTTGTGGTCTAGCATGAGAAACATTTGTTGTTATACTATAAGTATCTCTACCACCATCTTTTGATTTATAAAGCATTTCATCAGCTCTAGTGATAAGAACTTCTTCATCAAGAGCTTCATCTGCTATACAACAAGCTACACCAACAGAAATAGTTAAAAATTTATTGACTTTAGAGTTTTCATGTTTTATCTCACGCCCTCTAACTGCATCACAAATATTACGAGCTATTGTAGCACTATTTGACTCTGAGGTCTCTGCAAGTAATACTCCAAATTCTTCACCACCAAGTCTAAATATAAAATCGCCAGGACGCTTTAGTGTGTCATTTAGAACTTTAGCAACACTCTTAAGTGCAAAATCACCTTCAATATGTCCATAGGTATCATTATACTGTTTAAAGTAGTCTATATCTAACATCATAAAAGTGATATAACTATGTGTCCTTCTTGCTCTTTTTAACTCTCTATCATAGATTAAATTAAAATATCTTCTATTATATAATCCTGTTAAGGAGTCCGTATATGAAACATTTTCAAGTTTTTTATTAGCTCTTTTTAATTTTTTAGTAGTAATTTCTAAAGCAGTTTGATCCCTCTGAATACTTTTAAATACTTGATATGAAATTACTAAAACTCCAAAAATAATCATAAGTAAAATTAGACCAACTTCTTTCATAATAGAATCATAAACTTTTAAAAAGTTTTTACGTTCATACTTAGCAATTGTCACTTCATAGCTTATTAGTTTGTTTATTATCTTATGTATATGAGTAATTTTATTTTCTAGATTTGTAATTGATACATATCTCATATCATTACCACTCTCCATAGAACTTATGATTTTAATAAAATAATTATTTGTAGTTTTTATCTCTTGTGAAGTGTATTCTATGTATTGAAGTTCATCGTCTCTTTTAAAATGTGATTCATATCTTTTCCACTCATTATTTATGGCTGCAATAGCTGTATTAATTTGTAGTTTAACTTCATTATTAGAAATTTCAGAATTTTTGGCTTTATGGATAACACTACTTAAATCACCATTATATATTTGTAACATAGCATTTAATTCTATGACAGGAATAAGTGAGCCAAAATAAAGAGAGTCTAGATTTTTTTTCATTGAATTTAAATTAATTGCACCAATAAACCCAATAATTACAAGACCTATGGTAATAATAATAAAAATAAATAGAAGTTTGCTTCTTAGTTTTAAAGCTTCAATAAACTGCATACAACCTCCAAAATTTATTTAGTTAACCCAAATAAATAGCAAATATCATTCCAAATTAATTTTAAAATTTAAAGTTAATTTATGCTAAGATGCACACAATTTAAAGCTAAAGTAGTGCGAAAGTGATATGAATAACAAACTAGAATACATAAAACAATTATCATTTTTTAATTCACTTACAGATGAACAATTAAGTGTGGTTAAAAGCATATCAAATATTATTGAGTATCCAAATGGCTCCATTCTTTATTATGAAAATGACTCATATAATAAAATTTTTTTTTTAATTTCAGGACTATTAAAAGTATATAAAATTGATAAATTTGAAAATGAAATATTTCTTTATCATATACACAAAAATTCTCTTATTTCAGAATTAACTACTTTAGATAATGATTCCATATCTTGCTTTTCAAATGCAGAATTTATGGAAGATAGCATTATTTTAGAAGTAAACTTTACAGAACTTAAATCTAAATTTTTACATAAAAACATTCTAAATAATGAATTTATAAATGAAATACTTTTAAAAACTCAACAACTTCATTGTGTTGTCAATAGAGAACTTGTTTTTGATGCTACTGCTAAAGTTGCATTTATGTTAAGTTCTGATTTAGAGATGTTTAATAAACTAAAAAGACATGAAGTCTCTTTTATGTTGCATATTCAACCTGAAACTCTCTCACGTGTATTAAAAAAATTAAAAAGAAGTTCTATTATTCAAGTTGATAGTTCTGAGATTTTTATTTGTGACAAAATAGCATTACAAAATATTTATAGAGGCGAATAATTATGAAAAAAATAAATAAAATTAGTACAAAAATAAAACTGATTGTAGCACTTCTTGTATTCTTAATGGCTTGCATAATAAGTACAACTATATATTTAAATCAATATAATATAAAAGATGCTGCTGTAATAAATATTGCTGGAAAGCAAAGAATGCTAACTCAAAAAATTGCAAAAAATATTTTTTATCTTCATTATACATATAACAGCGATTTTTATGAATTAAATGCGGCAAGTGATGATTTTATAAAAGGATTAAATATTTTAAAACATGGTGATCATGATAAAAATATACCTCCTGTTTCAGTCAAAAAAATATCAAATCAGTTAAATGAAATACAAAAATTATGGAATGCTTATTATGAAGACGTTCAAACTTTTAAATTATTATCACTCTCATACTCTGACAGAGAGGCAGGAGAAAATATTGTAAGATCTATATATAAAAATAATACAATTTTATTGGATAATGTGGATAAACTAGTAACAATGTATACAAACGACTCCGAAGATAAAACCAAATTTATAAAATCATTTCAATACGTATCTTTGGCTATTCTTATTTTGATGTTTATTTATTCATTAATACAATTAAAATCTATTGAGTCACATGTTGAAATATTTTCAGATTATTCAAAATTACTCTTAGAAAATAAAGAAAAATCCAAATTTACTCCTATAAAACTTGGGGCAGAAAGTGAGAGTGAAATTATAGAAGTTGGTGATACAATAAATTGTTTTGTACAAAAAATAAATGCGGCCATGGATCACTCAAATGAAGCGCTTAAACAATCAGAATATGCTTCTTCAAAACTTGAAGAGCTAACAGATGAATTTGACACTATTATATGTGAATTAAAAGATAAATCACTAATTTCAAAGCACTTAAATAATAGTGAAGATATTGTAATTGAATCGACTGAGGAACTAATTAACTCCACAAAAAAACTCTCAAATCTTAAAGAAGAATTAGAAAAACTAACAAAAAGTTGTCAAGGAATTAAATTATAGTTTTTAGTGCTACTATTATCTACATTTTCTATTAATAAAATCAAACTTAATAAACTAATCTAATCTTTTGACATAAGTCAAAGAGTTTAAACCTCTTAAAATGCTAATATTATCATTGTTAATGGACACCTTAACAAAAACTATTATATAGGAGAAAATATGTCACTTTCAAGAAGAAAATTTCTTAAAAGTTCAGCAGCGGTATCAGCAGCAGCGGCTATTGGTATGAGCATACCAGCAGAACTAGAAGCAGCGGCAATTAGTGCTGAAAGCGACTGGAGATGGGACAAATCAGTTTGTCGTTTTTGTGGTACTGGTTGTGGTATTATGATGGCAACAAAAAATGGTAAAATTGTTGCAGTTAAAGGGGATCCGGCAGCCCCTGTAAATAGAGGTTTAAATTGTATTAAAGGTTATTTTAATGCTAAAATTATGTATGGTGCAGATAGATTAACTCAACCTTTACTTAGAGTTGATGCTCAAGGTAATTTTGATAAAAAAGGCAACTTTGCTCCAATTTCATGGGAAAGAGCTTTTGATGAGATGGAATTAAACATCAGAAAAGCACTTAAACATGCTGGACCTGAATCTGTTGCTATTTTTTCATCTGGACAATACACAGTTCAAGAGGGTTATGCGGCTGTAAAAATGATGAAAGCTGGATTTAGGTCAAATGCAATCGACCCAAATGCTCGTCACTGTATGGCATCTGCTGTTGTTGGTTTTTATCAAACATTTGGTGTTGATGAGCCTTCTGGTTGTTATGATGATATTGAACTTACTGATACTATAGTAGCATGGGGATCAAATATGTCAGAGATGCACCCTATTCTTTGGTCTAGAGTTACTGATAGAAAACTTTCAGACCCTGAGAGAGTAAAAGTTATATCTATTCAAACTTATACTCATAGAACTTCAGATTTAGCTGATACTGAAATTATATTCTCACCAAATACAGACACTGCCCTTTGGAACTATATTGCAAGAGAAATTGTAATGAGAGATGAAGAAGAGGGTACTATAGACTGGGATTTTGTTAAAAAACATATGATTTTTGCAGCAGGTCCTGTAAATATCGGTTATGGTATGAGAAGAGCAAATGAAAAATCTATTAAAGAAGGTAAGTACTCTGCATTAGAGATGGAGATAATCTCAAAAGAGATGAAAACAACTGTTTCTAAAAAAGAGGGACCTGCACTAAAACCTTTTGGCTATAAAACTGGTGATACAATGGAGCACACTAGTGGAACTCTTGGTCACTGGGAAATTTCATTTGAAGATTATAAAAAATCTTTAGAGCCATATACACTTGAGTACACTGCAAATATTGTAAAAGGTGACCCTAATGAAAACATTGAAGATTTTAAAGTAAAACTTCAAGAATTAGCTAACTTATACATTGAAAAAGGAAGAAAAGTAGTATCTTTTTGGACAATGGGTATGAATCAACATACACGCGGTACTTGGACAAACACACTTGCATATAATGTTCACTTTTTACTAAATAAACAAGCTTATCCTGGTGATGGTGCATTTAGTTTAACTGGTCAACCATCTGCTTGTGGTACTGCTCGTGAAGTTGGTACATTTACACATAGATTACCAGCTGACATGATGGTAAAAAACCCTAAGCACAGAAAAATTGCTGAAAATAAATGGATGATTCCTGAAAAAACTTTAAATGGTGTTGGTAAACAACATCTTATGGCTCTTCACAGAGGAATTGAAGATGGTTTAATCAAATTTGCATGGGTAAATGTTTGTAATCCTTACCAAAATACTGCATCTGCCACTCACTGGATTAAAGCAGCTCGTGAAATGGATAACTTTATTGTCACTTCTGATGGATACCCTGGTATTTCAGCTAAAGTGTCTGACCTTATCTTACCATCAGCAATGATGTATGAAAAGTGGGGAGCTTATGGTAATGCTGAGCGTCGTACTCAACATTGGAGACAACAAGTTGTTCCTATTGGTGATGCGATGAGTGATACATGGCAATGGATTGAGCTTTCTAAAAGATTTACAGTTAAAGATCTATGGGGTGAACAAAAACCATCAGGTCCAAGAAAAAAAGCATTACCAAGTGTAATTGAACAAGCAAAAGCAATGGGTTATAAAGAAAATACAACTATGTATGAAATTCTTTTTGCTAATAAAATTGCGAAATCATATAAACTTGACCAAAAAGATCCTATCCAAACTGGATATGACAATTCTGAAGCTTACGGTGATGCGCGAAACGTTATTGGTTCAGATGGTAAAGTATTTAAAGGATATGGTTTCTTTATTCAGAAATATCTTTGGGAAGAGTATGCTGCATTTACTCGTGGACATGGGCATGACCTTGCAGGATTTGATGTTTATCATAAAGTTCGTGGTCTTAAATGGCCTGTTGTTAATGGTAAAGAAACATCATGGAGATTTAATGCTAAGTATGACCCATATGCAGCAAAAGCTACTGCAAAAACTGGTAACTCGCATGCGTTCTATGGAACACTTGCAAAAGCACTACAAAGTGGTACTCTAACAGGTAAAGATAAATCTTCTAAGAAAAAATCACTTGCAAATAAAGCTAAAATCTTTGCTCGTCCATATATGGATCCTCCAGAAATGCCAGATTCAAACTATGATTTCTGGTTAAGTACAGGTCGTGTACTTGAGCACTGGCATTCAGGAACTATGACTATGCGTGTACCTGAACTATTCCGTGCTGTTCCTGAAGCACTATGTTATATGCATCCAAATGATGCAAAGAAAAAAGAGCTTAAACAAGGTCAACTTGCGTGGATTGAATCTCGCCGTGGCAAAGTTAAAGCTAGAGTTGAAACTCGTGGCAGAAATAGACCTCCACAAGGTTTAGTATATGTTCCATGGTTCGACGAAAATGTATTTATCAATAAAGTTTGTTTAGATGCGACATGTCCAATGTCAAAACAAACAGACTTTAAAAAATGTGCTGTTAAAATTTATAAAGCATAATTGAAGTTATTGAAAAATAAGGAAAAATTTGCATCTTAAAAGATGCTCAATAAAATGAAAAACAAAATAGTTAGCGACAGAAGAAAATTTATTCTTAATATGGCAAGAGGTGTTGGAATAGCGACCCTGGGTGGCTTTGTATGGAGTGCATATATTGATGAAGCAACAGCTTCGCAACTTATTCTTCGACCGCCTGGTGCGATAAAAGAAGAAGATTTTTTGAAAACTTGTATTAAGTGTGGGCTTTGTGTTGAAGCCTGTCCATTTGATACATTGTTACTTGCTAAACCAGGTGATAATAAACCTCTAGGAACTCCATATTTTATTCCTAGAGATATTCCTTGTTATATGTGTCCAGATATCCCTTGTGTTCCAATATGTCCTACTGGAGCACTTGATGAATCTAGTGTTACAACAGATGGAGAACTTGATATAAATGTATCCGAAATGGGACTTGCAGTTATTGATGATGAGAGTTGTATAGCTTTTTGGGGAATTCAATGTGATGCTTGTTATAGAGCTTGTCCTCTTTTGGGTGAAGCGATAACAATTGAGTATAAGAAAAATATTAGAACCGGTAAACACGCTTTAATGACACCGATTGTTCACTCAGAAATCTGCACTGGGTGTGGACTTTGTGAAAGAGCTTGTGTAACAGAAAAAGCAGCTATATTTGTACTTCCAAAGGAGGTTGCAATGGGTAGAGTAGGAAATTACTACATTAAAGGTTGGGATAAAAAGGATCATATGCGTTTAGAAAATGCTAGTGAAATCAAATCAACAACTGAAATAAGTAAAAAAAGTGCTATTGACTCTTTAAATAGTGGATTAGAAGATTTATACTAAATGATTACCATTTGGAATAATTACCGATACCTATTTTTTAGAAGATTTACTCAAATAGGTTTACTAATACTGTATTTTGGAGCAAATGCGTGGGGATGGACTATCCTTATGGGAAATCTTAGTTCATCAGTTTTTCTTAAAATTGTTCCTTTAAGTGATCCATATGCTGCATTACAGATGCTAGCAGCAGGTGCTATTATGTCAGTGGATATACTTTTAGGTGTGTTTATTGTTGCTATGTTTTATTTACTAATTGGCGGTCGTGCCTTTTGTAGCTGGGTTTGTCCGGTAAATATAGTTACAGATGCAGCAGCACTATTAAGAAGAAAACTCGATATTGATTTAGTTTCAAAAAAACAGCCAGCTTCGCGAAATATGCGATACTGGGTTCTAGTATTAAGTTTAGTTATATCATTTATAATGGGCATTACAGCCTTTGAATTTATTTCACCAATATCTATGCTTCATAGAGGTATTATATTTGGTTTAGGTTTTGGATGGGCAGCGATGCTCATAATTTTTCTTTTTGACCTATTCGTTTTAAAAAACGGATGGTGTGGACATATATGTCCACTTGGTGGATTTTATTCACTAGTAGGTAAATTTAGTCTTATTAAAGTAAAACATACGGCAGAAAATTGTACTGCGTGTATGAGATGTAAAACGGTTTGTCCTGAGCATCAGGTATTATATATGATAGACAAAGAAAGCTTACCTGTACTTTCAGGTGAGTGCACAAACTGTGCTAGATGTATTGAAGTGTGTGATGATGATGCCCTTAGTTTTTCAATAAGAAAACTAATAAATAATAAAAAAACGGGAGAATAAAATGAAAGCAATGAGTAAGATAACGATTGGTTTAGTTGCTGCGGCACTACTAATGGTTGGTTGTGTTGGTGGCGGTGTTAAATCATCATCAAAATCAGGAATATCAGAAATAGTAACTGAAGAATCTTTAGGTTTAAGAAAAACTGACTTATATTCTGAAAATACTACAACTGCTGTAAAAACAGAATATAATAAAGCACATGCTACTACTAGTATTAAATTTCAAAGAGCATTTCAAGATGCTCCGCCAATGATTCCACATGATACAATTGGAATGTTACCAATTAAAATAGATGATAATAGATGTATCAGTTGTCATATGCCAGAGATGGCTGGTGGTCTTGGTGCTACACCATTACCAAGTTCACATTTTACAGATTTTAGACCTAAACATACCATTGTAAATGGTAAATTTAAAAAAGCTGTGGATAACTATAAAAATGAAGTAGCTATCAATAAAACTGATAAACTTCAAAATTCAAGATTTAACTGTTCTCAGTGTCATGTTCCACAATCTAAAAGTAACTTAATTGTTGAAAACAATTTTGAAGTTACTTTTACAAAAAAAGATGGTGATAGTAAATCAAGCTGGATGGGCTCATCTTTAACTTACGAGTTAGACACTATTAAAGGTGGTGATAACTTCGTAACTGACACAGATATTGCAAATGCAAATTCTGCAGCTGGTAGTTTAGATCATTAATGCAAAGAAGAGAGCTTTTTAGCTCTCTTGCTTCGTCTTTTCATAAAGAAAAAAAGCAAGAGACAATGCTGAGACCACCTTATTTTAGTGATGAATCTCTTTTTCATAATGAGTGTCATAAATGTGAAGCAAAATGTGCTACTGTTTGTGAAGAAGAAATTATTAAAATTGCAAATGATAAAACTCCATATTTAGATTTTTCAAAACATGGATGTACTTATTGTGACGAGTGTGCAAAAATATGTGAATTTGGAGTACTTACACTAGAGAATAAAAAATTCATTAATGCAATAATAAGTATAAATAAAAACAATTGTGTTAGTTGGCACCATACCATGTGTTTTTCATGTAAAGACCCATGCTTAGATAGTGCTATAGATTTTGCTGCAATGTTTATGCCTGTAATTAATAATAAATGTACAGGATGCGGATTTTGTATCAGTAAATGCCCTACAAATGCAATTGATATAAAAATAATAAATTCACTAAAATTGAGTTAATAATACAATAAAATATTAATTTATCTAGTGTAAAATAAAAGAAGAAAAGGAAGAAAATGAATGTTTCAAGTATAGTAGTACAAACACTACCAAAATACCTAGAAGAAGTGGTGCAAAATTTAAAAAATTGTGAAGCATGTGATTATCATATGCATGATGAAAAAGGTAGAGTTATTATTACTATTGAAGGTAATGGCGTAGCTGAAGAGCTTGAAAAACTTGGTATTATTGAAGCAATTCCCCATATTATTACAGCTGATATGCAAATGGCATATAGTGAAGATGAATTAGATGCACAAATAGAAATCATTGCTAATGGTGATGCTGTTCCAAAGATTTTAAATGATAATAACGTAAAGGCATCAGACATAGTTTATAACGGTGACTTAAAGAAAAAAGATAATCTAGCTGAATTTACACAGCAATTTGATGAAACAAAAAGGTAAAATGTGTCTGTAATATTTGAATCAACAATAAAAATGGTTGAAGGAAGCAGTGAAAATTGGTATATTGAACTTAAAGATACCATGGATGGTAGAATAGAAATTTGTAAAGATTTAATAGAATATTCAAAAAAAGTTGAAGAACTTGGTAGTGAATATGGTGGAAACATTGATGAAGTTAAATGGATAAAAGATAATAATATTCCACTTCCTATAATAGACACTATAAGGTTTGAAATGTCAAAACTTCAACGTGAGATAGAAGATGAAACAGGTAAACCACTTATAGATGAGGAGTCATAAATGCCAATTGCAAAGTCAATACAAACACAAAAATATTTAGCAAAAGATGAAATTAAAAAGTATTTAGAAGGAGTTGAATTTATTATTATGGCCGCTCCTGCCCCTGAAAGATTTAAAGATACACCTATTCACTTTACATTTTTTCTTAATACTCAAGATAAACTACCCGTAAAAATAAAAGATGAAATATTAAATAAATTTTTACAAGATAATAAAATAAAAAACCCTATAGAAATTATGAGTCAAATTATGCCTGTTGGATTCTCACAAGGAAAACAAGAAACTTTAATGCCTCTGCTTATAGTAAAACCTGAAGACATGAGAAGTATTCCTAATTATCCTATGTTAGTAATGGATTTTTTAGCAGATTCTGATAATTTTGAAGAAGCAAAAAAAGATAGTTTAGTTGGTTGGACATACTCTTATAGTTAGTTTGTAAAAGGAAGTAATTTCTTTTACTTCGCTTGAGCCACTATAACTACTAAAACTAAACTACTTTGAAGTTTTAGTTATTAGATAAACTCTCTATCTCTTTTATGGTTTTAACTATACCTTTTGATAAATTTTCACAGCCATCTTTTGTAACTAATATATCATCCTCTATTCTAATTCCTAATCCACGATACTCTCTAGGTGCCTTTTTATCATTTTTATCTATATATAAACCTGGTTCAATTGTTAAAATCATATTTTTAGCTAATGGTATTTCATTGCCTTTTAAATCTTTATATGGAGCTGAATCATGTACATCTAAACCCATCCAATGACCTATGCCATGTGGATAATATCTTTTATGCTTATTTCTTTTAATAAGTTTTTTATAATTACCTTTTAAAATGCCTAATCTAATCATCCCTTTTGTAAGCAATATTTCTGTCTTTTTTTGAAGCTCACTTCTTTTTACTTTTGGTTTTATATTATTAATAATTTTTATTTGAGTATCTAAAATCAAACTATACAGCTTTTTTTGTGCTATTGTAAACTTCCCATTTACAGGAATTGTTCTTGTTATATCACTTGCATAATATTTATACTCACATCCCGCATCTATTAAAATGAGCTCATTTTCCATTAATGGCTTATTATTATATATGTAATGCAGAGTATTAGCATTATTTCCACAAGCGACTATAGATGTATATGCATCACTATATGCTCCAGCACTTTTAAATTCATATTCAATTTGTGCTAAAAGATCATTTTCATTTTTACCAATTTTTGTCTCTCTCATTATTTTATGGTGAGTGTTTTTAGTTATATTTATCGCTTTTTTAATAAGCTTTATCTCTGATGATGATTTAATAAGTCTCATTTTTTGAATTATAAGTTCTAAGTCATATTTTATTTTTATATTTTTTGATAATTTTAAAAGTTTTTTTACTCTTTTATCTTTATTTATTAATTTACAATATATATATTTTTTTTCATATACATACTCTTTTATTCTTTTTTTTAAACTACTCTTATCATATACTTCATCTACTAAAAATCTTTTTTTAGCTTGAGAAATACCTAGTCTTTTTCCATTCCATAACTCTAGTTTTTTATCTTTTTTTTGAACAAATAAAATGGTTTTAGAAAAGTTTTTAGTTTTTATAAAAACCAAAATTGAATTATCTTCTGTAAATCCTGTGAGGTAATAAAAATTACTGTCTTGTCTGTAAGGAAATTCTGTATCATTTGAGCGAGTTTTATTAGTGGCACTATAAATAACCGCTATAGAATTATTTGATAATTTTTTAACCAGTTTATCTCTTCTATTTTTATACTCACTCTCTTTTATCACTTACAAACCTCATTTAACCATTCTACATTCTGAGTTAGTATATTTGAAAGAGCAGCATTAAGAGCTTCTACTCCACCCTCAGCATTAAGAGTTTTTACATCAACTTTTGATGTAAATGTTTTAGTATCTATTATAGTATTGTTTTTAGAGTCAATAAGTGTTAAATTTATTGTAGCTCTAGCAAAAGAATTTTTTAAATCCTTAGAATAATATTGTAAAAAATCTTCTATATTTATCTCTAAAATCCAACTATTTCGACTTATTGTCTTTGAAATTTGAACATTTTTAAAAAAACTTGAATCTCTGATCTCCTTAAGTAAATTCATTGTAATTGAATGATTTGGTGATTCATTCCAATGTGCTTGTGAATAAGAAAATACTTTATTTTCACCCTGTGCATAATCCATTTTTAAAGACATAAGTGAGCTTGAACTAAATGCTTGTGCTATTTTTAATGATTTATTTCTACATCCATCTTTATTACTTTTAATTTTTGGACTTTCTGCCACTATTTTATACTCAGTGATTGATAATTTAACTGTTGTACATCCAGATAATATAAAAATAATTATTATGCTTATTAATTTCATGATTTAATTTTCACCTGGTCCTTTTTTAATTTTTTCTTGTTTAAAAATTATATCTCCAGGACTTCTTTCGTACTGGTCTAATGCTTCTTGCATTTTTATCATAAGTGCTTGCATCTCTATCATAGTAGAATTAATCGTTGGGATTATCTCTTGAGAAATATCTTTAATATTAAAATCACCTTTAACTAAAGCAGTTCTAAAATAATCCATTGTTTCTTTAATACCCATATAACTGCCTGCAATGGATTTAAATGAATCTGAAATCTCATCTTCCCACTCTACACTATTATCCAAAAATTTTTCTACTTTAGGTATCATTTTATTTAATTTTTTTGTTGTTTCATTAAGATTATTTATAGTTTCTTGAAAATCATTAATAATTTTATTATCAAGAAGTTTATTCATTTTAGATATAAAAATATTACTATTTTTTAGTAATTGTGATATCTCATATTGATTCTCTTTACCTAAAATTATATTAGAATTTTTAAATAACTGTGATATCTCTTGTTGATTCTCTTTTCCCAAAATTTGATTTGTTTTACTTAATGTTGATGATAAATCTGAAAAAACATCTTCAAATGTTTTTTCGATTTTAATGAACAGAGATGGTGTAGTTTTTATAACTGGATATTTCTCTCCATCTTTAACTTTAAGCTCACTTGCATTATTATCACCAATATTTAAATTTATATAGCTTAATCCTGTAATCCCTTGAGAAGTTAATTTTGCTACAGTTGTTGTTTTTATAGGTGTAGTTTTAAAAATATTTACAATAACTTCCACCTGTTGAGAATTTTTTGGGTTAATACTTAGTTTTGAAATTTTACCAACACTTATGCCTTTATATTTTACAGGGGCATCAAGGTTAAGTCCTAAAATTGATTCATCAAAATATATAGCATATTTTTGCATCTCCAATTCATTTGATGGTTTTAATAACCAATAACTAAACCATATCATTAGCGATAAACCCAAAAGTACTAAAAATCCAACTATGCTATAGTTTACTTTATTATTCATTCATATGTCCAAAAAATTTTTGTATAAATTCACTTTTTACAGATTTTATTTTATCTAAATTTCCCTCATAAGCAATCTTTTTATTATCAATAATAGCTATAGAATCAAGTGTATCACAAATTGATTGTAAATCATGTGAAACCATCACAATTGTTAAGCCTAAAAGAGGACGAAGCTTCAGTATAAGTTCATCAAACTCTCTAGCTGATATTGGGTCAAGTCCACTTGTAGGCTCATCTAAAAATAATAATTTTGGATCCATTGCAAGAGCTCTAGCTAAAGCAGCTTTCTTTTTCATTCCTCCACTAATCTGTGAGGGATACAAATTTGCATCTTCTGACTTTAAACCAACTATATTTATTTTATATTCAACAATTTCTCTTATTAAATCTTTTGATAAATCTGTATGTTCAATAAGAGGAAGAGCAATATTGTCTTTTAAGGTAAGTGATGAAAATAACGCTCCAGATTGAAACAAAACTCCCCACTTCTGTCTAAGCTTTTGTGCTTCTTTATCTTTAATATTATCAAGATTATATCCTAAAATTTCAATAGTGCCACTTTTAAATTCTTGAAGCATAACCATCTCTCTAAGTAGTGTAGTTTTCCCACATCCACTAGGACCTAAAAGTCCATAAATCTCTCCCTCTTTTACATTTAAACTAAGTCCATCATGAACTATTTTATCACCAAATGTTGTTATTAAATTTTTTACTTTGATAATATATTTCATTATATCCCCAAATTTGTAAAAATAATTGAAAATATTGCATCACACACAATTACAGCAAAAATTGCTTCTACAACACTTTTTGTGGTATTTAAACCTATGCTTTGTGTATCATTTTTAACCATTAAACCTCTATATATTCCGATAGAGGCTATTAAAAAGGCAAAAAATGGACCTTTTGCTATACCAATGTAAAAATGTTTTATAGCTATAACCTCATTAAATCTATCCATAAAAAGATCTGTTGTAATACCTAAATTTATATTTGCAATCAACATTCCACCAATTATTGCTGCTATATCTGATACAAAGATGAGTATAGGCATTGTTATCATAAGAGCTATTATTTTAGGTAATACTAAAAACTTAAATGGATCAAACCCCATAGTTCTCATAGCATCTAGCTCTTGAGTTATTTTCATTGCACCTATTTGAGCAGTAAAGGCTGAACCACTTCTACCAGCAATAACTATAGCTGTTATAAGAGGAGATAACTCTCTAAGTATAGAGATCCCTAACATATCAACAATAAAGATATTTGCTCCATATATTTTTAATTGATGTGCTGATTGATAAGCAATAACAACACCTATTAAAAAACTAGTTAATGCAACAATACCAAATGCTTTTACAGCACTCTCATTTATTTCAAAAGCAATCTCTTTATACCTAATATTTTTAAAAGATATAAAATAGTACATTTTATGAGAAAATAATTCCCCTAAAAAAGCTATAAATAATGTAAATACTTTATAATTTTGATATGTATATTCCCCTGTTTTTTCTATAAAATTTTTTTTCTTATAGTGCAAAATAATTGTTGATTTTTCTTTTTGAATTTTAACTAATTCTAAAATATCAAGTATCTTTTTTTTACTGCAAAGAATCTCTACTGTAATGTTTTTTAAAATTAGTTTTTTTTCTAAAGTATATATATAAATAGCAGCGGCAGTATCTAAAAAACTTGCTCTAGTAAAATCGATAACTACATGTTTTTCTTTAGAGAAGTTAATAGAGTCGATTTTTTTTTGATGTAAAGATACATTATGAAGGGTAAGCTCTTCTTCAAACTTTAAAAAGAGCTTATTATCTATATGTTGAGTATGCATTATTTGATACAAAAAAAATATTAAAAATCTCTTTTTAACAATTTATTTACTTTTAAAATTGTAATAATTCTATCTTCTTGTTTACCTACACCATCTATCGCTGTATCATCACCACTTATAGTTTCTGGTGCTGGTCCAATATCTGTTTTTTTAATTCTAATAGCCATAGTAAGTCTATCTATAACAAAACCAGCTATATCATCACCATGCCTCATAACAATAAAACGAGTTTCATCATCTTGTTTTTTATGAGGTAACCCAAACTTTAAACGAAGGTCTATCAAAGGAATAACTGCTCCACGCATATTAAATACGCCAACAACATACTTAGGTACTTGAGGCACTCTTGTCCACGGAAATGGTTTTATAATCTCTTGAATTGCCAAAATTGGTATTGCATATTCTTCTTCACCTATAACAAATCCAACTAACTGAACTATATCTTCTGAATGGTCTATTTTACCCTCTTGCTGTTGTTCATTCTGCTTACTAATAATATTTTTTAATTTATCATTCATTATAAAAACTCCGATTTAAATTTTATATTTCTTTGAACTACGCTTGATAAATAATCAGAAGAGTAAGGTTTAGTAATATACTCAACCATTCCAGATTCAACACCACGCATTCTATCAGATTTTCCTGTTCTTGATGTAACTGCAATAAGAGGAAGATTTTTATATCTATTGTACTTTTTAATCTCTGTTGCTAATGTATAACCATCCATTCTTGGCATTTCTATATCTATTAATAATGCATCAAAATTTATATTACCTTGCTTTAAGATATTCAGTGCTTCTTGTCCATCATTAGCTTCAACCAATGTAACTCCAATCGGCTCAAGTGCTTTTCTCATAATCATTCTATCTGTACTAGAGTCGTCAATAATCATGATTGCATAATCACTTGCTTTTGTTTTTTCATTAGTACTTGATTCATTTACTGCGGCATCAATTAAAGCAGTTGATTTAACATTTTTTGCAATTTCCATAAGTGCTACAACATCCACAATAAGAGTGACTCCACCATCACCACGGATTGTTGCTCCAGCAACACCTTTTATACCTTTTAAATATTCTCCCAAAGATTTAATAACTATCTCTTCTTGTCCAACAAGAGTATCAACAATTAAACCAAGTTTACTTGTTCCTAATCCAAGAACAACAACATAAGCATGTTCACTTGCATCCAAAATACGTTCAACTTCAAATATATCACCGATATGCACTAGTGATAAAACTTCTTCACGAAGTCTCATAACTGAACGACCTTCAACTGTATATATTTCATCTTTAGAGATTCTAACTGTTTCCAAAACTGAAGCAAGTGGAATTGCATAATGCTCTTCCTGCACACCAACTAAAAGTGCTTGAATAATAGCTAGGGTTAGTGGAATTTTTAACTTAATTGATGTTCCATGACCAAACTCACTATCGATATCTATGATACCATTAACTTTTTCTATATTTGTTTTTACAACATCCATACCAACGCCACGACCAGAGACATTTGTAACTGCTGCTGCCGTTGAAAAACCTGGTTTAAATATAAGTCCAAAAGCCTCTTTATCACTCATGTTATCAGCTTCTTTTTCTGTTATCATTTCTTTTTGAATACATTTTTCTTTTAACATTTCTGCGTCAAGACCTTTACCATCATCATCAATCTGGATAACAATTTGATTACCCTCATTATAGGCTTTTAATTTAATGGTTCCTGTTTCAGATTTTCCTTGTTCTGCACGAACTGATGGAATCTCTATACCGTGATCACAAGAATTTCTAATAATGTGAACTAATGGATCACCTACCTCTTCAACAATTGATTTATCTAGTTCTGTATCTTCTCCAAAAATCTCTAACTCTATTTTTTTATTTAATTCACGAGTTAAATCACGAATCATTCTTGGAAACTTGTTAAACACTTTACCTATAGGAAGCATTCTTGTTTTCATAACAGCTATTTGAAGATCTGTCGTAACTAAAGAAACAATTGAAACAACTTGATTTAACTCTTCAAGAAATTCTTCACCCTCATAACGCTCCTCAACATCATCATTAATTTTAATAAGTCTGTTTTTAGCAAGAACAAGTTCTCCTATAAGATTCATAAGATGATCAAGTCTTTTTACATCTACACGTATCGTTTGCTCAACTGTTGCTTTTTTAGCAGGAGGAGCAGCCTGTGTATCTGATGATGGTGTTGATTTAGACTTAGCTGGTGCTGCTGCAGGAGTCACTGACGCCGGTGCTGGTGTTGAGACCACTTCTGGTTTTGAAGATGCTGGTTCTGAAGATGCTGGTTCTGGATCTAAAGAAAGAACTTCTTCTCCCGCTGCAATTTTGGCTTGTCTTTTTGCTTTATCTTCAGCTTGTCTCTCTTGAAGGAGTCTCTCTATTTCTGCTTCAAGTTCATCTGGACCCATACTGTCGTAATCAATATCATCCTCTTCAACTTTTTCCACAGGAGCTTCTTCCTGTACTGCTGGCGTTTCTGCATTTTTATTACCACCAGCAACTTTATCAAGCTTTACAATACATGCTGCTATATCTATTCCACCATCTGCACTTGTATCACGAATAGTATTTAAAAGTGCTTTCATTAAATCAATTGATTCTAAAATAACATCCATAACATCTGGCGTAATTAGGAGTTCACCGTGTCTTGCTTTATTTAAAACATCTTCCATATGATGAGTAAGGCGTGTTAAAACATCAAAGTTCAAAAATGACGATGCACCTTTAATAGTGTGTGCAACACGGAAAATTCCATTTAATAACTCTAAATCTTCTGGTGTATTCTCTAGCTCAACTAAATCTTGATCTAATTGTTCAATTAACTCGAAAGACTCAACTAAAAAATCTTGTAATATCTCTTGAAATTCATCCATATTTACACTCCTACCTTCATATTTGCACGTATAACTCGTGCTACTTCATCATAAAATGAACTTGCTTGAAATTTAACTAAATAAGCTTCGCCGCCAGCTTCCTTGCCCCTACTTTCACTAAAATGATCACTTATTGATGAATTAAATACTATTGGTATTTTACTAAATCTTGCATCATCTTTAACATTAGCTGCAAAATGGAAACCATCCATTTTTGGCATCTCAACATCTGAAATAATAATTTTAAGATGATCTGTTATCTCTTCGCCATACGTATCATATAAATCTTCTAATTTTTCTAATCCAGCCTTACCATCACCAGCTTCAACAACATCAAAGCCCATTTTCATAACTGCTTCTTTAACTATCTTTCTTGCTGTAAGACTGTCATCAAGTATAAGTGCTAAACCTGAAAAAGTTTCTATCTTTTTAGGAGTACTCTGTGTATCAGGTTCATACAAACCTAAATCTTGTACAACACTCTCAAGATCTAAAATTAAGAGTACATTATCACCTTCTATTTTAGTAACACCCGTTATTTTGCTTCCATCAAGTGAACTAGTATTACTAACAAAAGAAGCTGGTTCTATATCATCCCAATTTATTCTTCTAATTCTTTTTGCTTCATGAACCACGAAGCCTATCAGGATGTGATTAAATTCTGTAATTATTATTCTTGATTTTTTTTTAATACTCTCTGGCTCTACAATATTCATCCATTTTGCTAGGTTTACAACAGGAATAACAACATCTCTTAAATCAAAAATACCTTCTATATATTCCGGTGTACCTGGAAGATCTGTTAAGTGAGGAAATTTAATAATTTCTCGAACTTTAGATACATTTACACCATAAATACCCTCGTATATTTCACCATCTTCTTCTTTGAAAATACGAAAATCAACAAGTTCCATTTCATTTGAACCAACTTTTAATTCGTTTTCTACACTCATGTTTTAATCACCTTTAAAGAAAGTTTTTTCTTGTAACAACTCCATATTTATTAAGTAGTCTACTATAAAATATCTTTGATTGCATGCAAAAACTCCTAAATTGGTATAAGTGAACTCATCATATTTAATTGTTTTGTTTTGATGAAAGTGTCCCTCTATAAAGTAATCACACTTATATTTTCCATTTAATCTTTTAGATATAAACTCTTTTAAACCTGTAAACTCTTTACAATCATCTTTCTTACTCAAATATATATCTAACCTTTTTAAAATATAATGTCCAAAAATAAAATCTACAGTGCTTAATACAAATAACATCAAAGGATTTCTAATTATCGCTGTATATATTTTGTAGCTTAAGTCTCCATTAATATCTCCATGTGCGAGTAAAACTTTTTTACCATTACAAGTAGCTTCAACTGGCTGTATGGATATAGGAAAAATTTTTGCATTTGGAAATATATTTTTAAGATTAAAATCATGATTACCTTCAAGGTATATCATCTCTATATCTAAAGATATCTCATTTAAAAATTTTATAACTTCTTGATTTATTTTTTGAGTATAAGAAACTCCACCAAAAAGAGCATCAAATATATCTCCCATAAGGATTAGTTGCGTTGGTTGAAGTTTTTTTGAGTGAATATCTTTTATAAAATCTAAAAGTTGTGGTCTTTGGTGTGAGTAATGTGCATCTGCTACTATAAATGCACCCTCTTTTATCTCCAATAGCTTATGGGACATAGGCAATACAAGGTATACCTAAATTTTCATCAATTCCCATCATTATATTTGCATTTAAAACTGCTTGAGACGATGCACCACGCATTAAGTTATCTATTGCACTTGAGATAAAAAGTATATTACCTTTTTGTTTTACATATATATCACAAAAGTTTGTTCCAGCTACATTTTTCATATCAACTGGATTTTTACTTGCTCTTACATGCATCTCATCTTTATAAAAATCATCTAAGAGTTCAAAAGCATCAAAATCATCACTTACTTGAATATACATAGAACTCATCATTCCACGAGTTATGGGAACTAAATGAGGAACAAAATTTACCTCATCAAAATCTACTCCTAATTTTTGTGCTATTTCTGGAGCGTGTCTATGTACCAAAGGATTGTACGAGAACATATTTTCATGTGCATTTACAAAATGTGTACTTTCGCTAAGCTTTTTACCTGCTCCACTAACACCTGTTTTTGCATCTATAATAATAGGAGTATAGGGAACTTTTTTATCCATAAAAGGAATAAGCCCTAAAATTGCAGAAGTTGGATAACATCCAGGATTTGCTACAAGTTTTGCAGAACTTAACTCCTTACGAAATAATTCAGGAAGTCCGTAAACTGCATGAGAAAGATTCTCTACATCTGTATGTAAACAATAATACTCTTCGTATATATCTTGTGATAATCTATAATCAGCTGATAAATCAACTACTTTAATACCCTTAGCTATAAGTGGTTTTACATAAGCCATAGCTGTTTTATGTGGAAGTGCTAAAAACACAAGTTCACACTCTTGTGCCATCTCATCAATATCTGCTTTTAAAACTTTGCACTCATAAACACCACTAAGAGATGGGTGAAGTTCACTTAACATCACCCCACCCTCTGAATTTGAAATATAGGCAAGATTAAATTTTGGATGATTGATTAGAATTTTTACAAGCTCTAAACCTGTATATCCACTAGCTCCGACTATACCAACATTTACCTCATCATTAATCACACTCAAAAACTATCTCCTGATACTTCACTTCATCTATCTCAAACTCTTTTTTTCCACCTGGAAGTTGAACTTTGACTTCATCCCCTTCCTTTTTACCAAGGAGCTGTTTTGCTAAAGGTGAGCCAAAAGAGATAAGTCCCATATCTGGATTAGATTCACATCCACCAACTATAGTATAAGTTAACTCTTCATCAGTATCCATATCAGTCATAACAACTGTTGATCCAAAACTTATTTTAGCATGTTCTAAGTCACTTGGATCAACAATTTTAGCACACCCTATAAGCTCTGCAAGATCTGCCAAACGCCCATCTATAAATCTTTGTTGCTCTTTTGCTGCATGATACTCTGCATTTTCTTTTAAGTCACCGTGTTCTAGTGCTGTTTCTATATCTTTAACAGTTTGAGGTCTCTTTACCATCTTTAAATTTTTTACTTCAGCTTGGAGTTTTTCATATCCAAATAATGTCATAGGTTCAATTTTTTCCATAGTTATATCTCTTATATTTTTTTAATTAAATGATTATATCAGATTTTTATTGTAGTTGCTTTCATACTAGGTAAATCAAATTCAATTTTTTCGTTTTGACACTCTATAAAAAGTGTACAAGCTTTTTTACTAAGAAGTTTTACATTTTCAATTTTTTCTAAAAGCACAACTTCCTTTTCACTTTGTGGATCATAAGCTTTTAAAATACCATCTTTTATAAAAAATATTCTCCCACCACCACAACCATCACCAATAATTCCTTCACAAACTAATGGTAAGTTTAAATCAAATTTTTGCATTATTTTCCTTGTAAAAACTTTTTTCCATTTTCAGTAATTGAAAAATATGGCTTACTGCTTTTTTTAATTCTTTCAATAAATTTTTTATTTTTTATTTTTTTATTTTCTCCTACACTATATGTTATTGATTGATATGTTCTATCTAATTCTAATCCTAATTCATATGCTCTAAGTGGTGATTTATTATTTAAAGTATTTAATATTTCAAATTCTTTCTTGGGTATTTTAGGTATTTTAAGGAATAGATTTTTTTGTTTTTCATTGATTACTGGTTTTAATTCCACTACTTTTCCACAACTAGTACATGGCATCTTAAATTTAACAAAAACATCTTTTTGTTCTATTGGGTATTTAAAATTACATTCAGTACAAACTAATTCTTTCGAATCATTCATCCATTTATTAAGAAGTTTATTGTAGTCAAAAACTCTTTCTATCCTAAACTTTCTATCACTCTTTTCATCATAGATAATATTATTATCCATGCAAAGTCCATAGTTTAAAGAAAAAACACTAATGTCATTACCTTCTCTATCTTTTTGTTGAGAATATTTCGTAATAAAAAAATTAAACTCTAGTGTTTTTAAAACACTTTCAAGTTCTTCATTAATATACAAGTAGTTTGATGGAGCGGTATTGGTAGTATATTGTTTAAATATATTTGCTATTGAAGTACCTATTTTCTTTTTATTTTCTTTGGCTTTTAATATAATAGATTTCAATAAATCTAAAAGATGATATTGCTCAAAAGCTTCATCATAACTCTTGTACTCAATATATTCACTTTTAGTTAAAACATATTCAATATCATCAGTATAATGTTGCTTTGAAGCTTCTTGTAATATTTTTTTATTTATTTTTTTATTTAAGCTATTAGCTTTTACAAGAGCAATCTCTAGTATTTTTCCCATTATTCTAGGAACATTCGAACTTATTTGAAATAATATTTTATAAAAATTATCCATTGTAAGATTAGATAAATCAAAAAAATCTCCCATCTCAACATTATTTCCAAAATAATATTTAAATCTTTTTTCAATAAGCCTTTTTGTATATTTAATAGCAGATTCTTCAACTTTTTCTATATTAGATATTGAATATAAATCATAATAATCTAAGGTATATGTTCTTACTTTTTGTCTATCAATTGATGGTAAATAATCCCTACTTGGATATAAAGAAATTTTAAATTTAAAAAATTCATCAGATAAATTATTTAATGGAGCGATAATGAATTCAGTAAAAATTTCCATTGACTCTTTATCAATTTCTGACATATCATCTAAACAAATAAATACATGCTGAATAGATAACTTTGATAAAAGTTCTTTCAATTGGTTCATTAATTCAATTATATTAAAATATCGTCCTAAAATTTGAGTGAACTCTTGTAGATTTTTATTTTCATTTTTTTGATTATGTTCAAGAGAAACATTAATAGCTTGTTCCGTAGTTGATAATGTAGCATTAGCAGATTGATTTTTCTCACTAACTAATTTATTTGTATTAAAACTTTGTACTTCTTGCTTCGATGTTATATCAATAAATTTAGATGTAGTGGCATTGATAAATAAAGCATCTAGTTCTTTTTCAAAATTCTTTTTACTCATACCATTCTGAAATATAAATGATAAAACTGGGTTTGTAAATAAGTTCTTTTTGAGTTCTTTTTTTACTTCATCAATTACTTTTGTAACAAAATCTTTATATAAACTCAATCTTTCAATATCCATCTGTGATAAAGAAAAATCATTTTTTATATTTCCAAATGATGTCTTTTTGGACTGTTCAAATAATGCTTTAACATCTATATATAAAGATAACTTTGTATCACTTTTTCTAATTTCATGCTGAAATCTATTGATAATAGTTGATTTTCCTGTTCCCTTACGACCTATTAGAAGAGTTGTATTATTTTGAAGCATTGTTTTTAAGATTAAATCATTTTCTAAGGGGTCTACATAAAGCTCTTCTATTAAATTTTCATTATTATTTTCATCTTTTAATTCAGCTCTTCTATATCTACTAAGTGATTCAGTTAATTTTAAAAATATATCTATTTTATCTATATCCACAATTTACTCCAATTATTAATATTATCATTTATATATCTTACTAAGTTTAAAATATTCATCTCAATCACCCAATAAATTAACAACCAACTTAACCATCAACTCTTTTTGTTTAGGGTCACTTGATGCTGTAAGAAGCGCTAAAGAAACTAAAGCATTATCATTTATCCTTAGCTCGCCATTTGGTTTATAAAGTAAGTTGTTTTTACTTAAAAACAGTATAAATAAAAATGAACCTACTCGTTTGTTTCCATCACTAAATGGGTGGTCTTTTATGGTGTAGTATAATAAATTTGCTGCTTTTTCTTCTGTACTTGGGATAAGATCGTCTCCTCCAAAAGTTTGATAGATATTACCTATAATTCCTTTTAATGAATCATCTTTCTCATTTGCAAAAAGGTATGTTGCTTCACCTTTTTTCATAAGTTCTGCTTTTAATTTGTCTATAGCTTGTTTTATCTCTTTATATTCAAGTTTAATTTTTTGTTCTGTTGTACCTTGAAGTGACATTAAACTATCTTCATCATAACTTTGAAGCAGTGACCAACTTTTTGCATAGTTATTTATGATGTCAAATAAACCTTTTACTTCATCATTTTCTATGCTTTTATTTTCAAGTGAATTTTTTATAAGTTCTATTGTTGATGTTAATTCATGTAACTGTCTTTGCTGAAACTTCTTTTGATTTACAGAGTAGCCTTTTATCAAATACTCTTTTAGTATTTTTGTTGCCCAAATACGAAACTGCGTACCTTTTTTTGATTTTACTCTATATCCTACTGAGATAATTACATCTAAATTATAATAGTTAACATCTCTATTAATTTCTCTTGTCCCTTCCATTTGAACTATCCGGAAATTCCGGATAGTTGAATTTTCTTCAAGTTCTTGCTCTTTATAAATATTTTTTATATGCTCATTAATTGTTCTTATATTTTTATCTAAAAGTACTCCCATCTGCTTCTGAGAAAGCCAAACTGTTTCATTTTCCAAGGATACATCTAAATTTATCTCTCCATTTTTATCTGTATATATTAAAACTTCATTATTCATTTATAATTCCTTATAAAATTTATTTGTAACCATCCTAAAACCACGAATCATCTAAACAGTCTTCTTTGCTATCTTTTATAAATTCCATATACTCACTTAAATCTTTAATTTTCATATATTCATCATATGTATACTCTTTAAATATTGTATCACTTAAACAGGTACATAAGGTCTCGTTATTATCTTCATTACATACTAAAAGCATCTTCTCTTTTTGTATATTTTCCCATCCAAAGTAACTTGTGTATATTGGGGATAGTGTCCATATTGCGAAACCAAGTGTTAAAACAATATTTACAATATAATCTTTTTTTCTAGTCTCTATATATTTTTTAACATCATAAATTATAATTATTAAAAATACTACCTCTAACCCTATTATAAACCAATCATTATCTAAAAAATCAAACATTCTTTTCCATTTTAAACTTCTCCAAGCACACTTCTAAAAAGTCAAACAAATATTTTCATTTCAATTATTCTATTTCTTAACACTTCAACGCTTAACATCTCTTTTACCTTTTTAATATTTTCTTTATAGCCTCTGCACACATAACATGTCCAAAAGTACCAGTCACACCTACAAAACTACCTTTTGCTTTTACCATCGCTTCTTCTGAGCTAAAAATTACAGTGTACTTTTTTTTAAATCCTCGTTTTTTTAACTCATAGCGAATTTTTGAGCCAAACTTATCTCCATAACTTTTCCAAATATCATCAACATGAACTTTTGTTGGGTCTAATCTTTTTGCAGAACCAAATGATGAGATAAGCTTTTTATAACATCTTTGTGCAATTGCAAGTTTTGCTTTTGTATCATCAATAGCGTCTAAAATTAAATCATACTCATCAAAATCAAAATCACTTACCCACTCTTCATCTATTTTTTTGTTTATGGCTATTACTTCTGGATAGTGCTGTTTTAATGCATCTACTTTTATCTCACCCTCATGCAGTTGAGACCACATTTGACGATTTTGATTTGTAATATCGTATCTGTCATAATCAACTATAGTGATATTTGTCACTCCACTTCTATAAAGTGCATCAAGACAATGCCCACCAACTCCACCAACACCTAAAAGTAAAATTTTTGCACTTTGAAGTTTTAAAAAATCATCCTCAAGTAGAAGTTTTATACGGTCGTATTTCATATAATTAATCTATCCATTTTTGAAGTTTCTTCATACTTTTGTAAGCACTCATATCTAGCTGAATTGGAGTTATAGAGATGTTTCCAGCTTCAATGGCTTCGTAATCACTCAAACCATTGTTACCATCTCTTGGAGAAAAATTTAGTGGATGCAAACCTAACCAATAATGTTCCTCTCCACGAGGATTTCTATGTAAGTGAGCATCATTTGCATAAACTCTATAACCTGCGTAAGTTATCTCTATTTTTGCTTCTTTAATATCAGCTGGAATATTTATATTTAAAAATTCACGCTCTGGCAATGGAAATGAACTTTCTTTTATCTTTAAAATAAGTTTTTTAATAGTCCTCGTTGCTAAAGAAAAATCTCCATCAGGATTTGTAAAGTCCATCACTTGTGAAATTGCGATAGATGGAATATCATGAAGAACACCCTCCATCGCTCCAGCAGCTGTTCCTGAATATGTAATATCTTCACCCATATTTGAGCCACGATTTATCCCACTTACAAGCAGATCTGGCTTTTCATCTCCATATATCGCACTTAAAGACAAATATACACAATCACTTGGCGTTCCATCATCAAGTTTAAAAAAATCATCACTTACCCCAACAAAACGAAGTGGACGAGTCAAAGTAAGTGAATGTCCACAGGCTGATTTTTCATTTGCAGGAGCTACAACTGTAACTTTTACATCATCTAATTCCTTGAGTGCTTCAACCAAACACAACAAACCTTTTGCTTCATAACCATCATCATTTGTTACTAAAATATTATACTTTTTTTTCATAATGCAATTTTATCATAAAGCTTCAATATTTTCTTTTTTGTCCGATATATGTCTGTATTAAAAATTCAAGGCATTCTATATATGAATACATCTTACGCTTATGACGCTTACAGAGCACATGATTTAAATATAGCTATGAAAACTTCTAGCGGAGATGTTATCAAAATGGATTTTGCAAACTACCAATCAACATCTTTTTCTCATGAGCAAAATGAAAATGGTTCTAGTACCACTATGACTTTTTCATCTATGCAATCGTTTCAATTTAGCATTGATTCAAATGGCATAGATAAGCAAGATAAAAAAGAGATAAAAGCTTTTATGAAAATAGCTGGGCCTATGATAGATGAGTTTTTAAAAGAGCTAAGAGATGATGCTCCAAAATCTCCTGTTACGCAACTTGCTCATAAAATAGCTGCTATCTTTCAGCCTGATAAAGATAGAGATGAAAACAACAGAAATAATATAAAAACGAACATAGTACAGATGTTTGATAATTCTATGAAAAAATCAGAAGACTCAAAAGAATTAGATACATCTGATAAAATAGATATAATTGAAAAAATACTTGAAGATATGAAAAAACTTTTAAATAAAACCTTAAAAGAATTTGATGAATTTCATAAAAACCAAAATTTAAATCTGAAGTGCAACTTTTAAAAAAATGAAAAATGAAAGTTGTAGATTTAGATTTGAAGTAGTTAGATGTTAAAATCTTTACTTTAAAATCCGACCAAAGATAAGGAAGTAAATGAGTAATTATAAACATCTAACCAAGGAAGAACGATACCAAATTCAAGCTTATAAAAAGGCAGGTTTCAATCAAGTTCAAATAGCTATAGAATTAGCAGTTCATAAGTCTACAATTAATAGAGAGTTAAAAAGAAATAGCAGTAAAGTGCATAAGAGATATTCAGCTCAAAAAGCTGATAAAGTTTCTTGTGATAGACG
>JAKISR010000077.1 GCA_021648465.1 Sulfurimonas sp.
ATTATGATAGTTTAAAAATTAATGATGAGGATTACACTAATTCTAGTGAAAATGTAGCATAGGGTAACAGGTGTTTAGGGAATTAGATTTTTGAAAAAGTTGTCTTGACAAGTTGGGGTAGTATATATTTCATTTAAGAAGTCACTTATTATTCTATTTATTATTGCTTTAATTTTTGGATAGATACATTTTTTCAAGATTTATTACTTGTTGAAAATGATTATTTCAATAAAAATATATTTGAAAATATATTATTGAGTATACTTTTAACACCTTTATTAACTCATTATATTTTTGATATGCTCATGTGGAAATCAACATATATAAATAGAATAATTAAATAATTTACTATATAGTAAATCTCTTTTTTTATACCTTTCAGATGAAAATACACATAGTGTATTTCCTAAAATATATACCCTCGTGGTTATATTTTGCGCACAACAATTCCTTTAGGGTTGATAGTGCGCACTATCAACCCTAAAGGAATTACTATTGCGAGAGGATAAACCCCTAAGAGCGACTTCTCTTCGCTCCTATTATAAAAAAGGAAAAATATAATGGCTAAGTCAAGTATCAATTTTCAAAAAACAAGTATAGGAAGTTCAAAACATAACCTAAGAATTGAGCAAGTAGATTATCTAATTTCTGATACAAAATATAACTGGAATTTACGAACTCAAAATGAACAAAAATTACTATCAAAAAATTTATATGAAGATGCACAACAAAATTATAAAAAATCATTTAGTCAGAAACTGCAATCTAAAAGTTACGAATGGGAAGCAGTTGTAAATTTAAACAAAGAACACAAGCCACAAGATTTAAAAAAACTCGTTGATGTTTTAGAAAAAGAAACTGGCTTTCAATGTTTAAATATTTCCATTCATCGTGACGAAGGAATTTTAAGAAGAGGCGATAATATTTTAAGACCTGGAATAGATATTTTCTATAATAAAAAGGATGATAAGTTTTATATTGATAATGAATTTAAAACCGTAATAAATACTGATGGATTTAAAAAGCAAAAAAATCTTCATGCACATATTAATTTTTTTACACTTGACAAAAAAACAGGACAACAACTTTACAGAAAATCTCTTACTAATAAACAAAAAATATCACAACCAAATTTAAAACCAATGAACCGAAAAAGACTTTCAGATATTCAAACTTTAGTTGCTGATACTCTTCATATGGAAAGAGGAAAAATCAACTCTGAAACTAAAAGGCTTAGTTCTAAACAATTTAAAAAGGTTGCTAAAGATACTAATGATTTAAAAAATCAAATTACAATTTTAGAAACAAAACTATCGCCTCAACCTGAACAAAATATAATCAATAATATAAAAAATTGGATTGCTCCAGAGCCTGAAAGTCATCAAGCAAAAGAAAAAGATTTAAAAGAAGAGATGAAAAAGCTTAGAGAGGAACTTAAAAAAAATAAAGGGATAAGAAAAGATTATGCAAAACTTGAAGCATTAAATAAAAGACTAATTGACAAAATAAAAAACAAAGACCTCACAATATTACAATTGCAAAAAGAGCTAAAAGCTCCTAAAAAAGAAATATCGAACACCGATGAAAATGACAAAATAAAAAAGTTAGCTGATTTAGCAGCACAAGAAATCAACAAATTAAAAGAAGCACTTGAAGATGCTAATTATAAAATTGAGCGACAAGAAAAAACCATTAAGGCTTATAAACAAGAACTACTAAGTTATAGAGGTTCAGATAGGCAAATTATGAGAAAAGAACTTTCTGATTTACAATTTGAAAATAAAGGATTAAAAAAAGAGATAGAACTACTAAAAAACAAGCCTATTTCAAATGTAAGAAACTCCCAAGAATATAGAACTTTGCAAATGGAGTATGACAAGCTTAACAGCTCGTTTTTGCAACTATCTAACGAACAAGAAAGAGAGGTACAAAGCGGAATATCTCCTAGACCTTAAAAGTTACATAGTATTCATATTTTGACTTATCTTCCACCTATATAAATGATGTTATAATTCTTTACACTAACTAAAACAGGATGACACTATGGAAGAAAAACTAGACTTAGTATTAGAAAAAATTGAAAAGATAAATGATGAACTAGAATTGCTAAAAAGTAACATGAGGATTGTTGAAAGTGGTATTGATATGTTATATTCAACTTCATCAAAGAGTGATGAAAAATTATATCGTGGACTAATGAGCTTAGTTGATTTTTCAGTTAAAAATCGAGAGACTATGATTAAGAGTGCCAATAATCATACTGACTTTCTAGAACTCTTTGCTAAAAATGTCTTAGAAGATTTCCAATCAGTTAGAGAATCAATATGGAGTATTGATTCAACTATGATGAAAGCAAATTGATATATTAAATCTGATAATAATTTACTCCTAGTCTTTCCACAATAACCTTACTTAAGTACTTTCATTATGGTACATTAAAAGGTACATTAGAAAGCATTATTATTTTTAAATCCCTTAATATAGGTTCACATAGATATTACCTAGTGGAGGACGTCTCCACCAATTATTCAATTTTTAAATCCATCTAAATCCATTGCGTATTTTAATAACTTTTCAGCACTATCTTTGTATAATAATACATTAATTTTCCAAAGAAGGAACTACATGCGTGGTTATAAAATTTTTGCAGGTACTGCAAGTATTGATTTTGCAAAAGAGATTTGTCAAGTCCTAGATGTTCCCCTAGCTAAAGCTGAAACAAAAACATTTAGTGATGGCGAAATTTCAGTACAAATTGCTGAAAGTGTTCGTGGTCGTGATGTATTTATTATTCAATCTACTGGATCACCATCAAACAACAATCTTATGGAACTTCTGATTATGACAGATGCTCTTAAACGTTCATCTGCTCAAAGTATTACAGCTGTTGTTCCTTACTATGGTTACGCAAGACAAGACCGTAAAGCTGCACCTCGTGTACCTATCACTGCTAAACTTGTAGCAAATATGTATGAAACAGCAGGAATTGATAGGGTTATAACTATTGACCTTCATGCTGGACAAATCCAAGGTTTTTTTGACATACCAGTTGATAATCTTTATGGAAGTATCACGTTTGAGCATTACATAAAAAGTAAAAACCTTAAAAATCCGATTATAGCTTCTCCAGATATTGGTGGGGTAGCAAGGGCCAGATATTTTGCAAAAAGAATGGGCTTAGAGATGGTTATAATAGATAAGCGTCGTGAAGTTGCAAATGAGAGTGAAGTTATGAATATCATCGGTGATGTTGAAGGTTATGATGTAATTATGATTGATGATATGGTTGATACTGCTGGGACTATGGTAAAAGCGGCAACTGCGCTTAAAAACAACGGTGCTTCATCAGTTATGGCGTGTGCTACTCATGGAGTTCTAAGTGGAAAAGCTTATGAAAATCTAGAAAATGGTGAATTAGATGAGCTAATCATTACAAATACACTAGAGACAAAAAAGCATAAAAAAATCAAAATACTTACAGTTGCCCCTCTTTTTGCAGAAGTAATTCGTCGTGTTTATCATAATGAAAGTGTAAACTCACTTTTTACATAAATAAGACCTACATATACAACATATAAGTAATAGAGTATGATTAGTCTTTACATTATGTTGTTTTCCCCATATAGATAAATTTCAAAAAAATCATTTATGCTACCTAGGTGGCAAAACAATTTCAAAAAATCTTTTATAATTGCAGAGTAAATAAAAAACATACTCTCTTAAGAGAGTAAATAAGGAGTTTATGATGTTTATAACAAGATATAGTCCAAATACTCAAATCAAAGAATTTAGAAGAGGATTTGATTTACTTAACACAATGTTAGATGAGATTAGTGAGAAACGAGAGTATGAGTTTAAGGGTGACTTTACACCAACGATCAACACAAGAGAGGGTGAATATACTTACCATGTAGAGGTTGATTTACCAGGTATAAAAAAAGATGATATAAAGATTCAAATTGAAGATTCAACACTTGTCATCACTGGTGAGAGAAAACATAAAGATGAAGTTAAAGAGGAAAATTATTATAAAATTGAAAGTGATTTTGGTTCATTTTCTCGCTCTTTTACACTTCCTGAAGAGGTGGATGTTGAAAATATTCATGCAGAGTCACAAGATGGTGTTTTAGAGGTTGTGATACCTAAGTTAAAGAATACTAAAGTTGATAAAGTTAAAAAAATAGAGATTAAATAAGGAGGCTATTATGGATATTGTAAGAAGTGCAAAAAAAATAGGTTCTGAGATAGAAAGAGGTGTTGAGGTTGTTGCAAATAAAGTTGCAGATACATTTGATAACCTTGCTTCACATCTTCCTTTTTCAAATATCGCGAAAAAAGATGATAGTAGTTTTTATATTGAGGTAGATTTACCAGGTGTAAAAAAAGAGGATGTAGAGATTAAACTTGAAGATGGTGTATTGGTAGTGAGTGCAGTTAGAAGATATAAAAATGAGTTAACTCGTGATAACTACCATGTCTGCGAGAGTTCTTTTGGAAAATTTGAGAGACGCTATATAGTTCCAGATAGTATAAATACAGATAAGGTTAACGCTTCACTAAATGATGGAAGATTAGTTGTTGAGTTGCAAAAAAATAAAAAAGCTCAAGCAAAATTGATTTCAATTAAATAGAAGTATTGTTAAGGTGTTGCCAATAAATTAATTAATTTGGTGTATTATTATGTATGAATAATTTAATACTAAAGCAATTTAATGCACAAGATCTAGTTTTTAAAGAGGTAAATAATCTTCCCCAAATATCTAAAAATCAAAAAAAGATATATCTAAAAAAAGGGGAAGATCCTCTAAATGGTTTAGATACTGCAAATTTTTTCTATTTTATAATGAATGGAAAAATAAAAATATATCAAATTGACTTTGTAAGCTCAAAAGAGCAAATTTTATATTTACTTTCTCGAGGAGATATGTTTGATGTTGTTTGCTTACTTGATGGCTCTGAGAGGGAATATATTTCAGAAGTTTTAGAAAATACGGAGTTAATAAGCCTCCCTTTAGATGATGTAAAAAAAATGATTTTGGAGGATAATTCTTTTAGACATTTTTTTTACCAGTACCTTGCTCAACAGCTAAAATCTATGGAGAATTTAGCTGTTAATTTATCATTTTATGATGTATATCAAAGAGTTATTCACCTCTTTACAAATTTTACATATATGAAAGATGGTAAAGCTACTTTAAGAGTTATTGATAATTTAAAACATGAAGATATAGCTTCAATGATAGGAACAGTAAGAAAGGTTCTAAATAGAAGTTTGCAAAAATTAAAACAAGATGGGGTCGTAGAACTCTCAAGAAAAAAAATCCATATAAAAAACTTTCAAAAACTTCTTGATAAACTCAATATCTAGAAACACCCTTAACAACTATAAAAGAAGATTTTTTGTATAATCGCGTAATTAAATCTATATAGGACAAATTTTTTGAAAAATATTAGAAACTTTTCTATCATTGCGCATATTGACCATGGTAAAAGTACTTTGGCTGATCGTATTATCCAGGAGTGTGGTTCTGTAAGTGATCGTGAAATGGGTACTCAGATGATGGATACTATGGATATCGAGCAAGAGCGTGGGATTACCATCAAAGCTCAAAGCGTTAGGCTTGATTATGTAAAAGATGGCGAGCATTACATTTTAAATCTTATAGACACTCCCGGTCATGTTGATTTTTCTTATGAGGTTAGCAAGTCTTTAGCTTCAAGTGATGGAGCTTTACTTATAGTTGATGCTGCACAAGGTGTTGAGGCTCAAACCATTGCAAATGTTTATTTGGCACTAGATAATGATCTTGAGCTTATCCCTGTAATAAACAAAATTGACCTTCCAGCAGCTGATCCAGACAAAGTAGCAGATGAAATTGAGACAAGTATCGGTATTGATGCTACTGATGCTTGTTTAGTATCTGCAAAAACAGGTGAAGGGATTCGTGAACTTATAGATGCTATAGTTGAGCGTATACCTGAGCCAGCAGGAGATCCAAATGCCACTACAAAAGCTATCATTTATGATTCTTGGTTTGATTCTTACCTCGGTGCATTAGCCCTTGTTCGTGTATTTGATGGTGAGATATCAAAAGGGCAAAATGTTAAACTTATGAGTAGTGGTGAAGAGCATCAAGTTCTTGATTTAATGTACCCTCACCCACTTAAAAAGACAAAAACAAAATCTATAAAAAGTGGTGAAATTGGTATAGTTGTATTAGGACTCAAAGAGGTAAGTGTTGTAAATGTTGGTGATACTATTACTGACACTAAAAATCCAACGCACGCACCTGTTGGTACTTATGAGCCTGCAAAACCATTTGTTTTTGCAGGACTTTACCCAATAGATACAGATAAATTTGAAGATTTAAGAGATGCACTAGATAAACTAAGACTTAATGATTCTTCACTTTCTTACGAGCCTGAAACTTCAGTAGCACTTGGCTTTGGTTTTCGCGTAGGTTTTTTAGGTATGCTTCATATGGAAGTTATCAAAGAGCGTTTAGAGCGTGAGTTTAATCTTGACCTTATCGCTTCTGCGCCTTCTGTTGTTTATCATGTTTACCTTACAAATGGTAAATATGTAGAGGTTCAGAACCCTTCACAACTTCCAGAAGTTCAAAAAATTGATAGGATTGAAGAGCCTTATGTAAAAGCTACTGTTATTACACCTAGTGAGTACCTTGGTAATATTATGAATCTTTTAGTAAACAAGCGGGGTATTCAAAGTAAAATGACTTATTTAAATGAAGACAGGGTTATGCTTGAGTATGAGATTCCTATGAATGAGATTGTAGTTGATTTTTATGATACTCTAAAATCAATTTCAAAAGGTTACGCATCATTTGATTATGAACCAACAAAGTTTAAAGTTGGTGATTTAGTCAAACTTGATATTAAAGTAGCGGGGGAAGCTGTTGATGCACTTAGCGTTGTAGTCCCTCGCAATCAAGCTCTTCCTCGTGGTAGAATTCTTGTTAAAAATATGAAAGAGTTAATCCCTCGTCAACTTTTTGAAGTAGCTGTTCAAGCATCACTTGGCTCTCAAATTATAGCTCGTGAAACTGTTAAGTCGATGGGTAAAAATGTTACTGCAAAATGTTATGGTGGGGATATTACTCGTAAAAGAAAACTAATAGAAA
>JAKISR010000078.1 GCA_021648465.1 Sulfurimonas sp.
AAGCTATTGAAATTGATGAGGTTACAAAATTTCCTGAATGTTTTGAGGGTCGTGTAAAAACTCTAAATCCTTATGTCCATGGTGGAATACTTCACCGTCGTGACAAGCAATCACACTTAGACCAAGCAAAAGAATTAGGGGTAGAATCTATAGATTTAGTTTGTATAAACCTCTACCCATTTAAAGAAACAATTCTTAAAACTGATGATTTTGATGAAATTATAGAGAACATTGATATCGGTGGACCTGCAATGGTTCGTTCAGCCGCAAAAAACTTTGACTCTGTAATAATTGTGACAAATGTAACTGATTATAATGAAGTTATAGATGCGATAGAGAACGAAAAAAATACAAAAGAGTTCCGTCGTACTTATATGATAAAAGCTTATGAGCATACAGCATCTTATGATAGTATGATTGCAAATTATATGAACGAGCGTTTTAACGGAGGTTTTGGAGAGAAAAAATTTATCGTTGGTGACAAAGTTATGAGTACTCGTTATGGAGAAAATCCTCATCAAAAAGGTGCATTATATGAATTTGACAAGCACTTTACAAATAACTTTAAAACACTAAAAGGTGAAGCTAGTTTTAACAACTTAAATGACCTTAGTGGTGCTGTGAAAATTGCATCTGCATTTGGTGATGATAATGCTGTATGTATCTCTAAACATGGAAATCCTTGTGGTTTTGCAATTAAAGATACTTTACTAGAAGCTTATGAAGAAGCATTAAAGTGTGATTCTGTTTCTGCATTTGGTGGAGTTGTAGCTGTTAATGGCATAGTAAATAAAGAATTAGCTGAAAAAATGAATGAGATATTTTTAGAAGTTGTTATCGCTGGTCGTATAACTCCTCAAGCACAAGAAGTGTTTGCTAAGAAGAAGCGCATCAAACTGTTTGAGCAAGGAAGTGATAAGTTAGTTCTTGGGAATGATAAAAAAGACTTTAAACATATTGATGGTGGTTTTGTATATCAAGATGCTGATAAAGTTGGAGATGATGAAGTTAAAAATGCAAAATTAGTTTCTAAAAATTCTGCAACAGAGCAAGAACTTAAAGATATGGAGATAGCATACAAAGTAGCCTCACTTACAAAATCTAATTGTGTAGTATATGTTAAAAATTCTGCAATGGTAGCTGTTGGAATGGGTATGACCTCAAGAGTTGATGCAAGCCAATGCGCACTTAAAAAAGCTAAAGATATGGGTCTTGATGTAACTGGTGCGGCATTAGCTTCGGAAGCATTTTTTCCATTTCGTGACAGCATTGATGCAGCAGCAGCAGCTGGTGTTAAATCTGTAATTGAGCCTGGTGGAAGCATAAGAGATGAAGAGATTATTGATGCTGCAAATGAATTTGGAATGAGCTTGTACTTTTCTGAAGTAAGACACTTTCTTCATTAAAATTAAAATAGTAACGCACTTTTAGCGTTGCTACTCTCTCTTTATTTAAATAAAAACTTATATCTCACGTATTTAACAATAAATTAATACACTTTAGGCATAATTGTTTATAGAAAAAGGAAATTTCATGAAAAAGTACCTTATATATTTAGTAATAATAGCCTCAGTAGCATCTCTTCTTTATTTTAAAATTTTCATACCAAAACATACTTATGAAACAACAAATGCGATAGTTGGAGACATGTCTGTTACTGTTAGTGGTATTGGAAATGTTGGAGCTAGGGATATTTATAAGGTTGGTTCTATTTATGGTGGAAAGGTTTTATCATTTAGTGTAGTTGAGGGTGATTTTATAAAAAAAGGCACTTTGATAGCCAAAATAGACTCTATAGATTTAAAAGATAAAATTTTAGAACAAGAAGTAGGCGTAAAAAAACTACAAAAAGATATAACATCACTTAATCTTGATAAAAAAGCTGCTGAAGTTCAATATGAGTACCAAGAGGAGATATATAGTAAAAATCAAAGACTATATAAAGGTAAAGCAATATCTGAGCTTGATTATAAAAAGTTTTTAAAAGATATGGATTTAGCTAAGCTTTTAGTAGAGAATATTGACTCCAAAATAGATGCAGCATATACACAAATAGAGCAAATTAAAGCGAGTACAAAAGGACTTAAAACTAAATTATCAAGATATACAATAGTAGCTCCAATAGATGGATATATAACAAAGAAATATATTTCAAACTTTGAGATAATAAATCCAAATCAAATTTTAATCGAGATAGTGAATCCAAAAGATGTCTGGATTGAAACACATATAGATACAAGAATAAGTGGGGATGTGAAAATAGGAAGTAGTGTTTTAATTAAACTTCGCTCATCAAACATAAAACTTACTGGTAAGGTTATAAATATAAAACCTGTAAACAATAGTGTAACTAATGAGCGTGAGATAGATATAGGATTTGATAAGCTCCCTATCCCTTTTTATATGCAAGAACAAGCGATAATTGATATAAATATAAAAGAGTTGAAAAATATAATTAAAGTGCCATTAGTAGCATTGAGTATATACAAAGAAAAAAATGGTGTTTGGATACAAAGAAAAAATAAAGTTGAATTTAAAGAGCTTGAAATACTTGCATATAGTGATAAGTTTGGGGCAACTAAAGATATAAGCATAGAAGATAAACTAGTTATCCCAAACCCAAATAAAAAAGCCCTTACAAACGGTATGAAAATTTACAATGATTAATTTAGCTGCAAAAGATATATCTCACTCTTTAGGTAAGTTTATAGTAACTGCTATTAGTGTTGGTGTACTTTTGGGGATTGTAATTGTTATGATTGGAGTTTATCGTGGGATGGTTTTTGATGCTAAGGTCTTAGTAGATGATATAAATGCAGATATTTGGGTAGTTCAACAAGATACACTTGGACCATTTGCACAAAATTCTAGAGTTCATGAAGATTTGAAAAATCAAATCTCTTATCAAGATGGGATTAAACATGCAGAAGCTATAACATTCCAAACTTTTCAAATGGAAAACAAATATGGCGACTTTAAAGTTATGCTTGTTGGTTATGATCCATTTGGTGATATGTTAGTTATAGATAAAACAAAATTGATAGAGGGTAGGGTTTTACAAAAACAACATTTTGAGATAGTTGTTTCACAAAAAACAAATTATAAGTTAGGTGAGTATATAGAGTTAGGGCGTGATAAATTTAAAGTTGTAGGCTTAACTAAAGATACTGTATCAAATAGTGGAGATTATCTTATTTACACAAGTTTAAAAGATGCCGCAATTTTACAATTTACATATACAAATGAAAGAATAAGAAGTGATGAAGAGCGGGGTATAAAAAGTGGAAATCCACATCTCGTTAATGCCATAATTGCAAATGTAAAAGATGGATTTAATCCAAAGAGTGTTGCTCGAAATATAGAGAGAACTACACATAAAAAAGTTTTTACACAAGAGGAGCAAAAAAACTTACTGCTTGAAAAAGTTATAAAAAAATCTTCTAAACAGATAGGGATGTTTACGGTTATACTTATTGTGGTCTCTATTATAATTATCGCACTGATTATTTATACAATGACACTAGAGAAGATTAAAGAAATATCAATATTAAAGTTAATAGGAATACCAAACTTTACAATAGCAAAGATGATTATACAAGAGACAGTTGTTCTTGGAGTATTAGCTTTTATATCTGGAAATATTTTTGCACACTTTATTAGTGGTGGTTTTCCAAAGAGGATAGTTTTAGAGATGAGTGATGCTTTTGGACTTTTTATTGTGATACTTTTTTCCTCTGTACTTGCTTCTCTTTTTGGTATATATAAAGTTATAAAAACAGATCCAGCACAAGCTATTGGTGGATAAAATGAAAAAAAATCAAGCGATGAAGATACAAAATCTTGTAAAAAGTTTTGGTTCAGGCGATAACAAAATAACTGTAATAGATGGAGCATGTTTTACTTTAAATAAAGGTGAATTTGTAGCTTTAGTAGCTCCAAGTGGTGCAGGTAAAACAACACTTCTAATGATGCTTGGATGTGTGTTAGAACCAACAAGTGGGAGAATAGAGATAGGCGAAGAGGTTGTTTATGATAATAAATGGTTAGTAAAAGATGATAGGGCACTCAGAAGAAAAAAGATAGGGTTTATCTTTCAAGCACACTATCTTATCCCATTTTTAAATATAGAAGATAACATAACTCTTCTCCCTTATGAAAATGGTGAAAAAGAAGAAGTAGTTAAACCCAGAGTTAAAGAGATTATGGACTATCTCGATATGAGTGATAAGTTAAAAAGTATGCCAAGTGAGTTAAGTGGTGGTCAAAATCAAAGGATTGCAATTGCTAGAGCTTTAGCAAATAACCCAGATATAATTTTAGCAGATGAACCAACTGCCGCACTTGATAAAGAGAGAGCTATAAGTGTTGTAAAGATGTTAAAAAAAATAACTAGGGAGCAAAATGTAACAATAATCATGGTGACTCATGATGATAGACTTTTCCCTTATTGTGACAAGGTACTTACAATTAAAGATAAAAAGATTGATATTATGGTTTTAGGAGAAAATGATGAAAATGTATAAAAAACTAACTTTAATTACATTGTTTTTGATAAGTTCATTAAATGCAGAGGGCTTAAAAGAGATAATAAAATATGCAATAGATAATAATAACAATATCAAAGCTGTAGAGTTAGAAAATCAATCAAAACAAAAAACTTATGAGAGTGTGAAAAATATTTATAAACCTAATGTAATTATAGGGGGTAGTTACTCTAAGCTTGATATGGATGTTAGAGAATCACAAGTTGGAAATACAGCAGTTGGTTTTTTGAAATTTGGTATTGATTTATATAACGGGGGAAGAGAAGAGGCTTTAAAGGCACAAAAAAAATATGAATATAAAGAGGCTATATTTAGTACAGTTATAAGAAAAAAAGAATTAGCTTTACAAGTAGTAACATATTTTTATCAAGCAAAATCAATAGATGAAAATATAAAAGCACTAATAGAAAAAAGGATTACTTTAACAGCTGAATTAAAAAGAGTAAAAATAAAATATGATATAAAAATGATTACAGAGGATGAGGTTTTAAAACTTCAATCTGAATATGAAGAGAATGAATACGATATACAAGAGTTAGAATATCAAAAAACTTATATGTTAAAAAATCTCTCTCTTTTGACTGGAAAAGATATTGGACAACTTGATGATTCAACTTTGCCAGAGGTGCAAAACTTAGAATTTAGTGATAGTGAAAATATAAAAGCGATGCAAGAAAATATAAAAGCATTAGAACAAAATGTAAATGTTGTCTCTTCGCTTAAAAAACTACAATTAAAGTTAGAAAATAGTTTGAATGTATATGGTTATAGTGATTATAATAAGCAAATATTAAAAGATTTACCGAAGCAACAAAATCAACTGATGTTAACACTTACATATAATATATTTGATACAAGCTCTAGTGAAAAAAAACAGGCAGCCCTTTTAATAAAGAAAGCTAAAGATGAACAACTGTATCAGCTAAAAAAGCAAGAAAAAATAAACTATGAACTAACAAAACTAAAACTACAAACACAAAAAGCAAAAATAAAATCAGCTAAAAGTGCACTTGACATGACGAATAAACTCTTTGAAATAATAGAGATAAAATATCAAAATGATGTAGTTGATAACATAACATATCTTGATGCACTGAGTGCAAAGGTTATAAACAGAGCAATATATAAACAATCTTTATATGATTATGAGATCGCAAAAGCAAATTACTATTTTACAAGTGGAATTAATTATGAAGATGTTTTAAGTATGGATTTTTAAAGATTAATATATAAACCTTGATTGACATACACTCAACTCTTATGATATAATTACACTTAATAAACAATTATATAAATTTTAGGAATAAAAATGAGTAAATCTTTATATGAAACACTTGAAATATCAGAAAATGCAAGTGAATCAGAGGTAAAAAAAGCATACAGAAAATTAGCAAGAAAATATCATCCAGATGTAAACAAAGACCCTAGCGCAGAGGAAAAATTTAAAGAGATAAATTCTGCATACGAGATATTAAGCGACAAAGAGAAAAAACAACAATACGACATGCATGGCGACAATATGTTTGGTGGACAAAATTTCCATGATTTTTCTCGCTCACATGGTGGTGCTCAAGGTGACTTAGATGATATTCTCAGACAGATGTTTTCTGGAGGCGGAGGTGGTTTTAGTGGTGGTAGTCCATTTGGTGGAGCAAATCCATTTGGTGGCGCTCAAAGACAGCATCAACAACCAAATTTAGATATTGAAATAAATGTAACAATCCCTTTTAGCGTAAGCGTTTTAGGTGGATCACACTCAGTGTCGGTACAAGGCGAAAGATTTGATATAAAAATTCCTGCTGGCGTAAAAAGTGGGGAAAAGATGCGCGTTAAAGGTAAAGGTCACGCCCAAGGTGGTCGTGCTGGTGATCTGTTTTTAAAAATCACAGTAGCTCCAAACCCTGAATATACAAGAGAAGATGATGATTTAATTAAAAGCTTTGATTTACCTTTAAAATCTGCTCTGTTTGGCGATAAGGTAGCAATATCAACTTTAGAAAAAGAGATAAAATTAAAAGTTCCTCAAAACACTAAAAATGGACAAAGGTTTCGTGTCAAAGGGATGGGTGTAATGAATAGAAAAACTAAAACTCGCGGAAATTTGTATCTTGAAGCAAATATTATATTACCTCAAGTAGATGACTTAGATGAAGATTTAGTTAAAATTATGAAAGAAAAATTATGATTCATCAATATGACGAACCAGTTTATCTAATTAGTATAGTTGCTAAAATATTAGAGATTCACCCACAAACTCTTCGTCAATATGAGCGTGAAAATTTAATTATGCCTGCTCGCACAAACGGTCGTATTAGACTTTATTCTCAAAGAGATATAGATAGGATAAAACTTATTTTAAGACTTACTCGTGAGCTTGGTGTTAATTTGGCTGGCGTTGATATTATCTTGCGTCTTAAA
>JAKISR010000017.1 GCA_021648465.1 Sulfurimonas sp.
TTTTTAACTGTGTTGAAAATTTAGCCATTTTCCTACTCATATTTATACCCTCACTTTTATTGTTTAATTTTACTCTTTTGAGAATTAAACTTTACAAAAAGTTGTTTGATTTTCTTGGGGTAGTATATTCATCATCACTTTTTGTATCAATTATTTTTCTAAGGTTTCTGATTTTTGATATAGTTTCTTTTTGTGTTATTTCTGAAAAATCAAAAAAATCAGAGATAAAATTTTGAATAGATTCTTCTCTCATTTTTTTAAAATCTGAGGTTTGAGATTTTAATGTGTTTTTTAAAATATCTAAACTCACATGTTCTAATATTTCTTCATTTTCAATTTCGCATTCTTCTAAATTAATTTCATTTTCTATCATTTCTTATCCTTGTTTTTGACTTTGTCATTATTATATTTTGCTATCTGTCTTTTTTATTTTGTTACATTTTAAAATGTGACAATTGGTATTTCATCATTTATGATAAAATCCTCTTTTTTTTGAGTTTTTGAGTTTAAGAGTTTTAGTTGTTGCTCTTGTTTTTCTTTTCTTATTTTTGCAGATTTCAGCCCAGCAATCCTATTTTTTTCAACCATCTCATCATATGGAATCATTAAAGTAGATAAAAGTGGAGATACGAAAAACTCTTCATTTTCATCTTTTATCACCTCAAAAAAGCCGTATTTTGCTATTATTGTTTGTAAAATTGGCAAGCTCACATCAAAATCTTTTGCTAATAAATCCAGATCTTTTAGTGGGTATTTATAATCAGGTTCTCGTCTTAAATTTTCAAAAAGAAGTATAATAAGACCATATCCAACGCCACCTTTAAAATCATTCATTGCTCTTCTCATTCGCCTGTCTTGACTAAAATCAGCAGGGATTGGAAAAAAATGGCTATTTTTGGTAGTTTTAGGAGTTCTCATTTTTGTTTCCAAGTATCATTCTGTCTATCTCTTGTACATCAAATACAGTAATAGAATTTGAAATTTTTATGGGTGTGATTTTGCCTTGTTTTGCCCAAAGCCAGACTGTACTTAATCCGCATGAGACTCTTTTCGCAACCATAGAGGCACGAATAAATTTTACTTTCTCTTCTTCCATTTTAATCCTTTTAAACTCAACTAAATCGTATTAGATTTACTTGGTTTTGATAGGACTATTATAGGTATTCTTTTTTTAATTTGTTTGTAATATCTGTCGCTTTTTTGACTTATTTTTTTAATTATCTAAATTTAATCCTAGTTTCTTGATTTTTTCTATTGTTTCAAATAATTTGAGAGGGTCTCTTTCTATTTTCTCATTTGCTAATTCAATATCTTGGCATGGAAATTCAATATTGTACTTATCTTTTAATAAAGCTTCATCAAAAAGCTTTTTATGCTTAATCCTTGTCTTCTGATTTAGGCTAGAATTAACTCTCTCAATTAAGCCTAAATCCTCTAATTCATAAATATTTCTCCATAAATGAGCTCTTTTTAATTCATGCTCTTTGACAAAATTAGAAGTTGCAAGTACATCTATTTTTAACATTTTTATTATTATTTCTAATTGTATTTTTGTAAATTTTTTCATTTCAAAATCCTTTTCTTATCTTTTATAATATATTATCTTCTCTTCTCTTCTGTTTTACACATGTGCAACATGTGTTGGCTTTAGTCTAAGTAGCTAAAGTATATATAGCTTAGTAAGGTAATTAGACCACCATTCCATCAATACTTCTAGTTCTTTCAAATAATCTGCTTTATTTGTATATGCCCTAGCAACTTTATTAGTGGGGAGGTGGTCTAAAGCTCGTTCCCTCGCTTCATAGCTTATATTATGCTCATTAATAAAAGTATCAATTAGACTTCTAAAAGTACCTCTGAATCCGTGTATTCGTATCTTATTACCTTCCTCTTCATTGTTAAATCCCATTCTTTGAAGTGCTCGATTAGGGGTTTCTGCACAAATTGGTAAATCTGCATAACCACTACTTTGAAAAACAAATGTACCACTTGCAAAAAGTTTTTGTTCATTTAAAATCTCAATAATTTGGTCAGTGAGTGGCATCACAAAATCATCCATATTCTTATTTTTTGCTTTCATCAAAAATCGAGGGATAGTTAAAAGTTTATTTTCTAGGTCTACTTGTTCCCATTTTAAATTTACCAAGTTATCAGCTCTCAAAGGTAGGTGTAAAACGAATTTTAAAGCGTTCTTAGTGGAATAATTACCTTTGTATGAGTAAATGGCTTTAATAAGCTCTTTAAGAGTCTCTTCATTTGTTATTTTTGAATAGTGTTTGGCTATAGGTGTAGTAAGAATAGTTTTTTTATGTATATTCGCAATTATGTTAAATTCGCAATATCCTTTCATCGTTGAAAATTGCCATAAATTATTGAGATAGCCAAAAAGCCGGGAAGCACTTTCAGGAGCTTTAATAGCTTTCATTTCAAGTAATTTAACAATTTCAGGATGTTTAATACTTGAAATTAGCCTACCTTTAAAAAATGGTTTTACATCATTATCAAATTGTCCCACTTTTCTTGTGTAAGTGCTTGGGGCTAGCTCTTTCTCTTGTTTTAAAAACCACTCATTTACAACTTTCTCAAATATCCCACCTTGGTCAATTTTTAGTTTTATCTTATCTGCTTGTTTTTTATCTATTGGGTCAATTCCTTGAGATATTTGCTCACGATAAATTTTAGCTTTATCTCTGGCTAAGGTTAAAGGTACATCAGGAAATTTACCTAAAGATGATTTTCTTCTTTTTAATTTTGTTGGGCTAGTAAAGCGAAACTCCCAAAGTTTTGTACCGTCTGTTTTGATAAGTAATGATAAACCATTGCCATCTGCAAGGGTATAAGGCTTATCCTTAGGCTTTAGTTTGGAAAGTGTAACAGCTTGCAACTTAAACATTTAAAATCCTTTTTGGTACATTTAAGAGAGTGATAAAGAAGTAATTATCGTAATGTACTAAATTATGTACCATTAGCAGGTACATTATATTGCAGTAGCTTAGACTAACTGAGATTAACAAATGCTTAAAAAGTGTTTACTTTAGGGGTTAATTAGATTATATTGGAGTGTATAAGAGTAAGTATTGGTGGAGACGTCCGGAATCGAACCGGAGTCCAAAACCAAGCTACTCCCAACGTCTACATGCTTAGAGAAGTTGTTTAGTTTAATTTTGCTTCACACAACTTGCAAAGCTACACAAAACGAGCCTCATTGATTCTTTTTACGCTGAGACAGACGCAAAATATATCTACATAGGGGTTATACTTCGAATCCTACTTATCTAGAGTCCATAGGTGAAGCAGCCCGTCCTCTAAGAGGGGGTAAAACTTATGCTACTGCGTAAGCTGGGCGATAATCTGTATTGTTTGCGTTTAAGCAATTTTGAGCCGTGTAACGGAAGTGCTCAGTCCGACATGCAGTCAGAAGCTACTTGATCCTGTCGAAGCCAAGTCGTCCCCATATTTGTAATTATAGCAAAGAATTTTAAATAATCTTTCCATAGATATTTTTGCTTTAGACAAGGCGGAAATTGACGAAGCGAACTACTGTTCGTGAGTTAATTGACAACGAAGTATAAAGTAAAAAGAGTTATGGAAAGTGGTGGCCAATCTCGGAATCGAACCAAGGACACACTGATTTTCAGTCAGTTGCTCTACCGACTGAGCTAATTGGCCACGGTAAATTAGTAACAAGCCTTTAAAAGGTGGTGGCCAATCTCGGAATCGAACCAAGGACACACTGATTTTCAGTCAGTTGCTCTACCGACTGAGCTAATTGGCCATCTTTTAAAGAGCGAAAGTATAGCTTCTAAGGACTGAAATCTAGCTTATATTTTGCACCGCTTCTTTAAACTCATTACCTCTTTGTATATAGGAGTTAAATTCATCTAAACTTGACGCTGCTGGAGAGAGTAGAGCTACTTCATTATTATGTAAATTGTTATCAATTTTTGAGATGGCATCTGCCAAGTTTATACAAAATTCAAACTCTATGTGGTATTTTTTAGCCAAAAGTGAGAGCTTTTCTTTATTTGATCCAATATTATATAACTTAACACAACTATTTTTTAAGTACTCAAATAGTTCACTTAATTCTACACCTTTATCATCACCACCTAAAATTAGATGGATATATGACTCTTTATATCTATCTAAAGCTGCTATAGTCGCATCAATGTTTGTAGCTTTTGTATCATTTACCCAAAGGCGACCTCTAGAGTCTTTTAGTTCTTCTTGTCTATGCGGATCAAGAGTAAAGGAATTTATTTTTTCATAATTAATTCTATCAAAGAGTATTTTATCAACAGCCATAGCTAAAAGAGCATCAATAAGAAAAGCACTTTTAAAATTCACTTTTTCTTTATCTATATCAAAATATATAGACAAATCACTTTCATCTTTATAAGCGATAACATGAGCTGAAGTTTTAATATTTTTATATTTATAGGGAATTATTGCAACTTCACCTTCCCTCATCATTCCTATAGGTTTTAATTTAGCTTTTTCATATTCATCCATACTTCCATGCCAAGAGAGATGATCTGGATTTATAGGTAATAAAATATATATATTAGGTACAGCTATATTGGTGTAATGCATAGTAAAGGAGCTAGTTTCAAGTATCCATAAATTTGCATCTGTGGTTAAATCAGCTAAAGGAGTTCCAATGTTTCCACCAGCCTCACTTCCTTTGTCTTGTAAAAGATGTTGCATCATTTGAGTTGTTGTTGTTTTACCGTTTGTTCCACTTATCCAAATTGTAAGTGGAGAATTTTTTGCAAAACAATCATATTCACTCATAAGGTTTTTTGCTTGTAATATTAAAGGATTTGATGGTGGAATTCCTGGTGATGGAATCTCTAGGTCAGAATATTTTGGATTAAATTCAGATGATGGTCTTACTCTAAAGCCATTTTTATCTTTAAATGGTTTTAAAACTTTATCATCATAAAATTTAGCATTAGGAAAAAGAGCAGTTAAAGCTTTTGTTGTTTTTCCATATCCAAAAAAAGATACTCTTTTCATCAACGAATCTTTAAAGAGATAAGAGCAATTATATTAGAAAGAATAGAGATAATCCAAAACCTAACAATAATTTTATTTTCAGCCCAATTTTTCATCTCAAAATGATGATGAATAGGTGCCATCAGAAAAACTCGTTTTTTCCTTAGTTTAAAACTTCCCACTTGGAGTATTACAGATAAGGTTTCTACTACAAAGATTGCTCCAATTAGAAGAAGTAGAATTTCACTTTTAGAGATAATAGCAAGGTATCCTAAAAAGGCTCCAATAGTAAGTGAGCCACTATCACCCATAAAAATTTCAGCAGGGTGACAGTTATACCATAAAAAGCCTGTTAATGCCCCAATTAACGCACTTGAAACTATGGCTACTTCCCCAATATTTATATGAGGCATAAGTAGATATGAGCTTATTTTTATATGACCTGTAATGTAGATAATAATACTAAATGTAGTAAGTGCAACTATAGAAGGAACAGAGGCTAAGCCATCTAAACCATCAGTTAAGTTTACAGCATTTGAGGTTGCAATGATTACTAGTACCCAAAGAATTATCGCGTAAATTCCCATGTCAAAAATAGGATTCTTAATAAAAGGAACATATAAATCACTGTTAAAATCCGCATAAAAATATAAAAATGATGTAATAATTAATGCAGAAATAATTTGAAAAAGAAGTTTTGTTCTAGCTTTTAATCCTGCTAAATTTTCATTATTTTTGATTTTTGCAAAATCATCTTGAAAGCCGATAAGTGCAAATAAGCCAAGGGTTAAGATAGAACCAACAGCATAAACATTAGAAAATTTAATACTGATAAGGGAAGCCAGAATGGTTGCAAAAATAAATACTATACCACCCATAGTTGGTGTTGAAGCTTTTGCTTTATGGTTGTTTGGAGCTAATTTATTTATAGGCTGAACACTTGAAGTTCTTTGTGCCCATTTTATAAAGCGAGGCATCAAAAAAAAGGTGAAAAAAAGTGCTAAAAAGAAAGCTATCCCTGCTCTAATAGTGATATATCCAAGTATGTTAATATTTAGTATTTCTGATAACCAATATAGCAAAGTTATAAGTCCTTATATAATAAAAATAACATTATAGTATAATTGCATAAACCTTTAATATTATTAATCCAAATTAAGGAAAAACATTGACAAAAAAAGCTGTTTTGGTAATAACAGACGGTATAGGTTACAGTAGTAAAACTGAACATAATGCATTTTATAAAGCTAAAAAACCAACTTATGATAAACTTTTTAATAATACTCCTCACTCTTTAATAGACACACATGGTTTAAGTGTTGGACTTCCTGAGGGGCAAATGGGAAACTCAGAAGTTGGTCATATGAGCATAGGGAGTGGAAGAGTTTTGTATCAAGATTTGGTAAAAATTTCTTTGGCATTATCTGAAAAAACACTAGAACAAAATGAACAATTACAAAATCTTTTTAAAACTTCAGATAGATTACATCTGATTGGTCTTATGAGTGATGGTGGTGTTCACTCTCATATAAATCACTTTATGAGTATTGCAGATATTGCAGCAAAAAATAAAAAAGAGGTTTTTTTACATTTAATTACTGATGGAAGAGATGTTTCACCAACTTCTGCACAAAAATATTTAGCTCAAGTGAAAAATCATCTAAATGAAAATATTAAAATTGCAACAATTGGTGGTCGTTTTTACACCATGGATAGAGATAATCGTTGGCAAAGAGTTCAAAGAGGTTATGATGCGATTGTAAAAGCAATACCAAAAACTGATTTTAACCCAGCAAGTTATATTGATTCATCTTACGCCTTAGGTGATACTGATGAGTTTATCTTACCAACTGCCTTTGAAAATTATGAAGGGATGCATGATGGAGACAGTGTTTTAACTATTAATTATAGAAGTGATAGAATGAGAGAGCTAGTTTCTGCTATTTGTGATGAAAATTTTAATGGATTTCCTAGGCGATATGTAAAAGTAAACTTAGCAACTATAACAGAGTATGATAAAAGTTTTAATTTCCCTGTACTTTTTAGTAAAGATGCACCTAAAAATACATTGGCAGAGGTTATTTCAAAAAAAGGTTTAAAACAGCTTCATACTGCAGAGACTGAAAAATATGCTCATGTGACATTTTTTTTAAATGGTGGAATAGATGAACCATACGAGAATGAAACAAGAGTTTTGATTCCATCTCCAGATGTAAAAACTTATGATGAAAAACCTCAAATGAGTGCTTTAGAAGTTGGTGAGGTTGTTTTAAAATCTATGAATCAAGAGTATGATTTTATAGTTGTAAACTTTGCTAATGGTGATATGGTTGGACATACTGGTAATGAAAATGCTGCAAAAATTGCAGTTGAGGCAGTTGATACTGAACTTGGTAAAATATTACAAAAAGCAAAAGAGATGAATTATGCAGTTGTAATTACATCAGACCATGGAAATTGTGAAGAGATGAAAGATGATAATGGAAATATTTTAACAAATCATACAGTCGGAAAAGTGTGGTGTTTTGTTCAAGCAGATGGAGTTAGTACAGTTGAGAGTGGTGGTTTAAATAATATAGCACCGACAGTTTTAAAACTAATGAATATAGAAATCCCAAAAGAGATGGATCACAGTTTGATATAGTTCATTATTAATGAAAAAATCTGACTCCAAAGGAGCCAAGCTTTAGTGACCACAGCGGTCCAAGCAGAAGATAGCGAAATTACTTTCGATATCGTAATGAGTTTTATGAAATAAAAGGAAAATAAATGAAATTTAGTGGAAAAAATGTTTTAGTTACAGGTGCAAGTCGTGGTATTGGTGCTGAAATCGCAAAAACTTTAGCTAGTTTTGGTCTTAAAGTTTGGGTTAATTATAAAAGCAGTGCTAAAGAAGCTGACGCAGTTAAAGCATATATTGAAGCATCAGGTGGAAGTGCTGCTGTTATTGGTTTTGATGTAAGTGATGAAGATGCATTTATTGATGCAATTAAAACTATTGTAGCTTGTGATGGTGAGTTTTCATACCTTGTAAATAATGCTGGTATAACTAATGACAAACTAGCTCTTCGTATGAAAACAGAAGATTTTATGAGTGTAATAAATGCAAATTTAACATCATGTTTTATAGGTTGTCGTAAAGCAATGAAAGTAATGAGAAAGAAAAAATTTGGTTCTGTTGTAAATATAGCTTCTATAGTTGGTGAAACTGGAAATGGTGGACAAACAAATTATGCAGCTTCAAAAGGTGGTGTTATTGCAATGACTAAGAGTTTTGCCCAAGAATCAGCAACTAGTGGAATCCGCTACAATACAATAACTCCTGGTTTTATTGAAACAGAGATGACAGCTAAATTGAGTGATGAGATTAAAGAAAATTTTACATCAAAAATTCCAATGAATCGTTTTGGAAATGCTAGTGAAGTTGCTGAGGCAACAGCTTTTTTACTCTCTGATCATGCTAGTTATATAACAGGTGAAACACTTAAAGTTAATGGTGGATTGAATATGGCATAGAGGTATTTTTATTTTTATTTTTAAAATAATTAAGTTAAGTATGTTATAATTTCGTGAATTTAAACATAAAACATAGGAGCTATAATGGCACTTTTAGACGATATTAAAGAAGTAGTAGTTGAACAGTTAAGCGTAAATGCTGATGAAGTTAAAGAGGACGCAAAGTTCGTTGAGGATTTAGGTGCTGATAGCCTTGATGTTGTTGAACTTGTAATGGCCCTTGAAGAAAAATTTGATATTGAAATTCCTGATGATGAAGCAGAAAAAATTCAAACTGTTCAAGATGTAGTAGCCTATATCGAAAGTAAATAATATTAGTTTATTTTCTACTAAGTACTACTTAGTAGAAAATATTTTTTAGTAGTCAGAAAACTTACTGATTTTTAAAAAGTATTTTTTTTAGCGGAGATTTTAATGAAAAGAATTGTAGTTACTGGGTTGGGCATGATAAATGCAGTTGGAAATGATAAAGAGAGCTCATTTAAAGCAATATGCGATGGTGAGTGTGGAATAGATAAAATCACTCTTTTTGACCCTGAGAACTATGCAGTAAAGATTGCAGGAGAGGTTAAAGATTTTGATCCATCGACAGTGATGACACCAAAAGAGGTTAAAAAAGCTGATAGATTTATTCACCTTGGATTAAAAGCTGCACAAGAGGCTATGCTTGATGCTGCCTTGCCAGAAAATACAGATATGGAAAGATTTGGTATAAGTGCTGGTTCCGGTATTGGCGGACTTCCTGCAATTGAAAAAAATTCTATCATTATTCAAACTCGTGGACCTCGTAGAATTTCTCCATTCTTTATCCCTGGTGCGTTAGTAAATATGCTTGGTGGTTTTGTTTCAATTGAACATGGAACTAAAGGTCCAAACTTATCTAGTGTAACAGCCTGTGCGGCTGGCACTCATGCAATAAGTGAAGCCATGAAAACAATTATATGTGGTGGTGCAGATAAGATGTTAGTAGTTTCAGCAGAGTGTGCTGTAACTGGTGCAGGAATTGGTGGTTTTGCTGCAATGAAAGCACTATCAACAAATAATGAAAATCCAAAAGGTGCCTCTCGCCCTTTTGATGCTGCTCGTGATGGTTTTGTTATGGGTGAGGGTGGGGCAGCTCTTGTACTAGAGACCTATGAAGATGCAGTTTCTCGTGGTGCAAATATATATGGTGAAATAATTGGTTTTGGAGAAAGTGGTGATGCAAATCATATAACAACACCATCTCTTGATGGTCCAGCTCGTGCTATGAAAGCAGCATATAAAATGGCAGGTGAGCCTAAGATTGACTATGTAAATGCACATGGTACATCTACGCCAATAAATGATAAAAATGAAACAGCAGCAGTTAAAGAGCTACTTGGTGGAAAAGAGAATTGTCCTCCAATGAGTTCTATCAAAGGTCAAATTGGTCATTGTCTTGGTGCGGCTGGTGGTATAGAAGCAGTTACATGTCTTATGGCTATGAGAGATGGGATTATTCCTCCAACTATTAATTATGAAACACCAGATGAAAACTGTGATTTAGATATTGTTCCTAATATTGCAAAAAAAGCAGAACTAAATATTGTAATGAGCAACTCTTTTGGTTTTGGTGGAACAAATGGTGTTCTAATTTTTAAAAAAATCTAACTGTAAGGATTTAGTTTGGCAACATATTTAGACTTTGAACAAAAAATTAGATTTATTCAAGAAGATATTATCTCTGCACAAGTTCGTCATGATTATAAAGCAGTAGAAAATCTTCAAAAAGATCTAGATAAAGAAGTTTCAAAAATATTTAACAATCTATCTCCCTTTCAAAAGCTTCAACTTGCTCGTCATCAAGATAGACCATATGCACTGGATTATATAAATTTAATTATGAGTGATAAATATGAGATTCATGGCGATAGACATTTTCGTGATGATCCTGCAATTTTATGTTATCTAGGTTACATTGGTGATGAAAAGGTTATGGTTATAGGTGAGCAAAAAGGTCGCGGAACTAAAAATAAAATTAAGAGAAACTTCGGTATGCCTCATCCAGAAGGATATAGAAAAGCTCTTCGTGCAGCCAAGCTTGCTGAAAAATTTCATATTCCAGTTTTAATGCTTGTGGATACACCAGGTGCATATCCTGGGATTGGTGCTGAAGAGAGAAACCAAAGTGAGGCAATTGCTAGAAATTTAATAGAATTGGCTGAACTTAATACTCAAACAATCTCTATAGTGATTGGAGAAGGTGGAAGTGGTGGTGCTTTAGCCATTGGTGTTGCAGATAAATTTGCTATGATGAGGTATTCTGTATTTAGTGTTATATCTCCAGAGGGTTGTTCTGCTATTTTATGGAATGATCCAAAAAAAGCAGAAGCTGCTACAAATGCTATGAAAATCACAAGCGAAGATTTAAAAAACTTAGATCTAATTGATGATATAATTAATGAACCATTGATTGGTGCTCATAGAGACAGGGAAGCTGCCGCTACTGCAATAGCAGATTATTTTTTAAGCGAGCTATTTAAACTTCGTCAAATGACAAACCAAGATAGAATGGATACTAGATATAAAAAATTAACAAGTGCTGGAGCTTTCTCAGAGTAGTACTTTTTCTTCATCTTGATTTTTTAAAAAAGGATCAAATTTTGGTCTTTTTAACCTTTTTGCCTCTTTTGAAAATTTTATAATGTCTTCTACAAAGTGGTAGCTATCATCTAAGTTATTAAGTGATAGTTTAAAGAGTTCATAGGTTGTCATTACATCACTCATTGCTCTATGGTGTATTGCATTAGGATATAAATTTAATAATTTATTTAAATAAGAAAGAGCATATCTATAAGATTCTATAGTTCTCTCTGCTAAGAAAAGTGAGCATAAGCTTCTATTTAGAAGAGGCTCTAAACTAACTTTTTGAAGGCTTTGTGATATAAAATTATAGTCAAATTTAACATCATGAGCTACAAAAATAGTATCACCTATAAAATGTTTAAATTCATACATCACTTGTTTTAGACTCGGTGCATTCTTTGTATCTTTAGTGGTTATACCTGTGATATCTGATATATGTTTGTTTATATTTTTGCAATGGACAAGAGATTCGTAAGTACCAAGAATTTTATTGTTTTTTATTTTAACTGCAGCTATTTCTATAATTTGATGTTTATCTATTTTAGAACCATTAGTTTCGATATCTACTATACAAAATTCTGCCTCTTGTATAGATATAAATTTTGTTGCAAAGTAAAAATTACCTTGATGTTTTACAATATTTAAACCCTGTGAACGCCAAAGTTCTAGTGTAAAATCAAGTTCATCGTTTATTTGATCTTTTAGGGTTTTTAGAGATAAACCTTTAGATGAGAGCTTATGAATACTTTTAGAATCTAGCGGATATATATTATTTAGCATTAGCAATAAACTCTTTAACTTTAGAAGGGTCTTTGATCCCATGAGATATCTCAACACCACTACTAACATCAACACCATAAAAATTATACTCTTTTAATGATGCTACATTTTGTGGGTCTAATCCACCAGCTAAAATAATTTTAGAACAATCTATATTTTTAAACCACTCTATATTTAATCTTTTGCCAGCTCCACCATAAGCATCACAATATGCATCTACTAATCTATACTCATCTTTATATTCTAAAATATCTTTAGGTTCTTTTGCTCTTGTTACTTTAATATATGGAACAAACAATTGCTCATAAAGCATATTTGGAGCTTGAAAATGAATTTGTGCTAAAGTACATCCTGATTCTTGCATCAAGGAGTTAATGATTTGTGCATCAACATTTACAAAAAGTCCAACTTTTTCTATAAAAGGTGGAAGCTTTTTTATAATCTGTTTTGCATCAAGCGAGGAGATATACCTAGGAGATTTTTCATAAAATACAAAACCAATAGCATCAGCACCTGCTTCTATAGCTGTTATTGCATCTTCGTAAGAAGTTATACCACAAATCTTAGTTCGCATAAGAGATCATATTTGTAAACTTTTTATTGCTTCTTCTTTAGATTTATGTTTAAATACATAACTTCCAGCTACAACAATATCAACTCCAACATCTTTAAGTTGTTGTATATTTTTATCATTAACACCACCATCAACTTCTATAAGACACTTTGGATTAATTTTATTTTTCATTTCATTTAATTTAGTAGCTTTTGGTATAACACTATCTATAAAACTTTGTCCACCAAATCCAGGGTTCACGCTCATTAATAAAATCATATCTAACTCTTGAATTAAATATTCTATAGATTCTGGGGGAGTATGTGGGTTTAAAACTATGGCAGGTTTTATACCAAGAGAACGAATTTTTTGAATAAGTCTATGAGGATGTTTTTCCTCTTCTATGTGAAATGATATATATTTTGGTTTAAGAGGTGCAAAAAGTTCCACAAAAAAGGTGTTGTTTTGAACCATTAGGTGGATATCTAAAGGTTTTGTAGCACATTTAGCAATGGATGAGACAACTACAGGTCCAATAGTAAGGTTTGGAACAAAATGCCCATCCATTACATCTATATGAACTAAATCACAACCAGCATCACAGATAGCTTCAACATCTCTTTGTAAATTACCAAAGTCAGCAGATAAAACACTAGGGGCTACTTTCAAAATCATCCTTAATTAATTAATTTATCGTATTTTACTATGTTAGTATTAAGAAGATACTTTTATCTTGTTAAGAAAAACAAAAATTTATTATCATCAAAAGATAAATTTACTTGAACACCTTTTCTGCCATCAACAACTTCAAGTAAACTATCAATATCTTTATATGTTCTTGGTAGAGTGATATTAACAGAAACATTTTCGTTAGATAAAAGAGTTTTTATATTTCCACCAACTATGTTTACAAGTTCAGCTAATGTATCTAAAATTAACTCTGAATCATCTGTATTCTCTCCAATTAAAAGCTCACAAGCTTTTTTAGCAATTCCTCTAGGAAAAACTAAAATAATCATTCCATCTATATCTCCATAGTAACCGATAGAGCTTGCGATTTTATCTGCTTTATCCTTTATTTCTAAATTATGAATTTCTGCAGATTCTTTAACAGCCTTTGCATTTGTCATCATCTCAATAGTTGAAACAGCTGCATCTATAAACCTAGGAAGCTCTGCTACATTTTTTTTATTTAAGACTCTTTTATTTTTTATATTAGCTGCACTACTTGCACCCAACTCTTCTAATAATTTTTTATCTAATAAAATATCATCAAGTTCATTGTAAAACAGAATTCCAGAATCCTCAAGAGTCTCTTTAAACTCTTTAGGAGTTTTGATAAATGACATTCCAGTAAAACAGATTGATGCATTGTATTCTGCTGCCGAACTGGATAGTTTTGAGAAAAAATTAAGAGCATGAACATTCATCGCTATTACCTTGTATGCGTCAAATATAAATAATCTAAAGCCAACATTTAAAGAATTATTATGATACTCCATATTGAAATTTTCATTTATTTCTACATCTAAAAAATCAGAAATTGTATATATTATAGCATTTCCTGTTACTCTCATAGCTATTTTTTGACCCATTTGACCTAGAAAGGTAGAATCTATAGTGTGTTCATAATCAGAATGTTTTTTTTCATATTCCTCTTTTGATTGAGCAACTATTGGATTGTGTCCATTATTATGCAACTCTATAGCTATTGCAGAGCGTTGAGAATTATCATTACTATATATTAAAATAGTTTTATTTTGATCTTTATAACTTGATGAGAAAAGATGGGCTATTTCTTGAGTTTTAAAAAGTGAAAAATATATTTCATCTTCAAAGAATTTTTTTATGGCTTTGTATTTATTTGTATCATAATCACAAAAACCTACAGTTGCATTATTTTTTTTTTGAATTTTTTTAAAAAGATTAATAAAGCTATCTAAACCATTTTTATTAAAAAAAATAACTTTTTTAAGTGATACTAAGACCATGTCTGTTTTTAAATTTAGTATAGCTTCTACATCATCTATGCTTAATAAAGCAGCTACGTTATTTCCATCTATAAAACCTTGAGGGGAAAGGATGGCTATACCATTTTTAAGTACAGGTTTCATTTTATTTCCATTAATGATGCAAATTCACTATAAATATCGTTAACATATTCAATTTGAAAATCAACAAAATCATTTAGCTGAGCTTTTAAAAATTGTGGTTGTGATAATTCATAAAAAAGTAATAGATGCATCCATTTTCCTAGTTTATTTATATTTTCGTCTTCTGATGGCTTTAATCCAGATGCAGATTGTATGATTTGCGGAACAACCTCATCCATATTCCATTTCTTAGCAATTTGTTCACAAATGTCAAAAAGTCCAATACCACATAAACGAGTCAATATAGTGTTATAATCAAGTGATTTTGTATTTTTTAAAAGAGTTACTTCATCTATCTTTTGACAAAAAAGAGCTTCTGCAATAATTATACTTGATGGTAATAAAGTTATAGCCCCATTTATATCTTTATCATTTATATTTAAATGTTTTAAGATAGTTTCCCATTTTTTAGATAGTTGCACCTGAAGTTCAAAAAAAGTTTTAGAATCAAGTTTAAAAAGAAACCATTTATCTGGGTTTAAAAGAGTTATCATATAGTTATATACAGTTTGTTGTGATAATGAAACACCTAAAATTCCAAATATTTGAGATATCGCACTTACTTCATTTTTAAAGCCGTATATCGGTTTATTTACAATATCTCTAAGATATGATTTTAATGCTAAATCGCTCTCAGCTACCTTTGCAGCATGTGTTAATTCACCACTATTTAATAAAGAAAGAGTCTTCTTTAGTTTTTCTGGTACAGGAGGTATTTTTTCTATAAAATTATTAATTTCATTTTTTGTTATCATTCAATCTCTACTATTATATTTAATTTTATATATTTTAACTATATAATAATAAAAAAATTATAAAATCTAATAATAAGTTGATTTATAATTACTCTTAAGCATAAGTTTTGCTTTAGCTTGATATAATTCGCAACTTTAAAAACCTAAAACAAGGAAGCTAATATGGCAAGAAGATGTGCTATTAGTGGCAAAGGCCCAATGAGTGGAAACAATGTTTCTCACGCAAAAAATAGAACAAAGCGTCGTTTTTTATTAAACCTTAGATCAGTTCGTATCACTTTAGATGATGGTACTACTAAAAAAATTAAAATCTCTGCAAGAGAATTACGTACACTTAAGAAAAATTCTTAAGAATAATTAGGAAATAAGCTTGAATCTCTTAGAAAGAGTTCGAAAGTTTTTACATTGGGAGGTTTCTCCCAAACCTGCAGTAAAACTTCTTCCTGAAGTTTATCCTCACCTCAAAGCATTTCGTTTACCTCTTATTTTAACGGTAATAACCATGTTAGTTGGTACAATTGGTTATATAGTGATTGATGATTTTGCTCTTATGGATGCAATTTATCAAACAGGAATTACATTTACTACTGTTGGTTTTGGAGAGGTTGCACCAATTTCAGATGCTGGCAGAATTTTCACAATTACTCTTATAATCTCTGGATTTGCTGTTTTTACTAGTGCTATTGGTATTTTAGTTACAGAAATAAATAGAGGACATATAGTTGCAATCTTAAAGGAGCGAAAAATGTTGTACGATATAGCAAGACTCAAAAAACATTTTGTTGTTTGTTATCATAATGATTATACGTTAGAAGTTATAAAACAATTAAAAGAAAATCATATCCCTTTTGTTGTTATTGACCCAAGAGAAGAGATTCATCAATGGGCAGAAGAATACAATTATCCTACATATTTAAAAGCAGAACCACATGCAGAATTAACTATGTTAAAAGCTCACTTAGCATCTGCCAAGGGTCTTATTACATTATCTAGCTCTATGAGTGATAATATAGCTCTTATAGCTTCAGTTAGACTTTTTGAAAAGGAGCATTTTTTACCTAGACCATATTATATTATTTCGTCTGCTCAAAGTATTACAGATATTGAAAAATTAAAAAAACTTGGAGCAGATACTGTAGTTTCTCCTACAAAGCTTACAGCACAAAGAGTTAGTGCAATGGCTTCTCGTCCTGATATGGAAAACCTTCTTGAGGAATTTTTATATAAAAGTGATAATCCACTTGATATGGAAGAGGTAAAAGTACCAAAATATAGTTGGACAGTGTTAAAAAAGCTTAAAGAAACTCATATTAGAGAAATGACAAATACTTCTATTATTGGTATTACGAAAAAAGATGGTAAATTTTCAGCTATGCCCAAAGGGGATGTATTAATTACTAGTGAATGTACACTTTTAATTATAGGTACTCAAAGTGATATAACAATAACAAAAGACATAATAAGAAAAAGAGATAAGCCAAAGGAACTAAAGTTTGTATAATATAATTTACTCACAAGGTGGAGTTTGTGCAAGTGCAGGTTTTTTTGCTAATGGCATTAGTGCTGGATTAAAACCTGATGGTGCAAAAGACATGGCATTTATTTATAGTGAAAGTGAGTGTAATGTAGCTTCAGTTTTTACTACAAATAAAATGGTTGCAGCACCAATAAAACATTTTTACTCAATGGGTGATTTTAAAACTAACTTTGTGCTAATAAATTCTAAAAATGCTAATGCGATGACAGGTAATGTTGGAGTTGGAGATATCAATGAAATATTATCAAATATCCAAGGTGCACAAAATCCAATTATGAGTTCAACAGGTGTAATTGGCGTACGATTACCAAAAGAAAAAATTATAGAGGGTATAAAACTATTTGATTATACTTTAAGAGATTCAAATTCTGCAGCACACGCTATTATGACTACAGATAAATTTTCAAAAGAGTGTGCATTTAAAATCAAGCTAGATGATGATAGTGTCTTTAATATAGGAGCAATAGCAAAAGGTGCTGGTATGATAAATCCTGCAATGGCAACAATGTTATGTTTTATCACTACAGACGCAAATGTACCCAAATGTGAGATGCAAGAGATACTTGATGAGGTAACAAAAACTACATTCAATGCTATTAGCGTTGATGGAGATACTTCAACTAATGATACTGTACTTCTTTTATCAAACTCCAAAAGTGAAGCTTATGAAAAAGAAGCATTTAAAGAGGCTCTTTTTAAAGTCATGCACTTTTTAGCATTAGAGATGGTCAGAGACGGTGAAGGTGCTACAAAGCTTGTAACATATAAGGTAAGTGGTGCAAAAGATGATAGAGAAGCAGAAATAGCAGCTAAAGCATTATCAGACTCACTTCTTGTAAAAACTGCACTATTTGGTGAAGATCCAAACTGGGGAAGAATAGCTTCAACTATTGGGGCAAGTGGAGTAGAGTCAAATGAAGAGAGTTTAAAAATCTCATTTGATAATTTTTGTGTTTATGACAAAGGTGAACTTTTCTTTGACGTGGAGATGGAAAAAAAGTGTGCAATAGTGATGCAACATAAAAAATTTACAATCTCTTGTGACTTAGGTATGGGTGATGGTAGTTTTAAAGCGTATGGCTGTGATTTAGGGCATGAATATGTAAAAATCAATGCGGATTACAGGACATAGTCAACTTAACTTAGGCAGTCGCCACCCTTTTTTATAAGCTATAAGTCTTAGTGCTATACTAAATAGTGCTATAGATATTATGCTAAATTCATTAATAATATTAAAAAATTGTACTACTCCTAAGAGTAGGGCAACTATAACTGCAATAGAACCATAAAAATCACTTATAAGAACAGTTGGAACTTGATTTATCATAATATCTCTAGTAACACCACCACCAACTGCTGTAATAAAACTAAGAATAACTATACCAAAAAAGTTATACTCTGCATTTATGGCCAAAAGAGCACCTGTAATACTAAAAGCAACTAAACCAATCGTATCACTTACTACAAAAATCCATTTTTTTTCAATAGATGCTTTTTTATATAATTTAAATATATAAGCTAAAAAGATTGTGGTTGTAAGTGTAATAGCAGGATAAAGTGAGGTAAATGCAAAAGGGGCAGAGCTTAAAATTACATCTCTAATAATTCCTCCACCAAGGGCTGTTAGAGCAGAAGCTATTAATATTCCTAAAATATCAAGATCATTTTTTATAGCTATTAGAAAACCACTTATGCCAAAAGCTATAATTCCAATTATATCTGCGAATATAAAATAATCAGGCATTATGAACTTACTCTTGGTAGTGTAACTTAAACTCTACATACCTTGAAGCAGAAGCATATAGCTCTTTTACTTCATCATTGTTTAACTCTCTTATAGCTTTTGCAGGAGAACCCATAATAAGTGAGCGAGGTGGAAATTTTTTGTTTTTTGTAACTAGTGAACCAGCACCTACAATAGATTCTTTTCCAATGACAGCACCATCAAGTATAGTGGCACTCATTCCAATTAAACAAGCATCTTCTATAGTACAACCGTGAAGCATAACTCTATGCCCTATAGTTACATCATTACCAATAATAGTAGGATTACCATCACTTCTATCATCTTTTTTATGATGAGTTACATGAACCATACTTAAATCTTGTATGCTTACTCTATCACCAATACTAATATAGTGAACATCACCTCTTACAACTGTGCCAAACCATATGGAGCAATCCTCACCACATGTTACATCACCTATAACATCAGCTGAAGGAGCTACCCAAGTGTTTGAGCCTAAATTTGGTTTCATATTTTTAAAATTATGTAGCATGTTAACTCTCTATAAATAAACGTGAAACTAGTTGATCAATTGAGCTAGAACTCTCTTTTTTAGTTGCTTTAGAGATTCTATTTACATAATCTTCTAAAAGCTTATGATTATTTATAGATTTATTATGATCTTTTTTTATCTTTATGTAAGAGCCATCACTTTGAAGTTCATGTGCTAAATTATTATCTGAACATTGAAGTTTTAAAATTTGAATAATTTTATTTCTAGATTTTTTATCTTTTATGGCAGTTAAAAGCTCTATTCGCCTCATAAGATTTCTTGGCATCCAATCAGCAGATGATATATAGACTTGAGCATCATCATTTTTAAAATAAAATGTTCTTGGATGTTCAAGATATTTTCCAAGTATAGAGATAACTCTAATATTTTCGCTTACACCTTCAATACCTGGTTTTAAACAGCATACACCACGAACAATAAGGTCAATTTTTGCACCAGATTGACTAGCTTTGTATAATGCACGAATAACATCTTCATCTACAAGAGAATTTATTTTTGCAATTATTTGACCACTTTTTCCTTTTCTCATCTCATTTTGGATAAGTGAGAGAATTTTTGGTTTGATTTGTGAAGGTGACATATATAATTCATCAAGTTTACCTTTTTTACTAAAACCAGTTAAGAAGTGAAAAAATCTTGTTAAATCACTTGTTATCTCATCTTTAGAAGTTAGATAGCTCATATCAGTATATATTTTCGCAGTTACAGGGTTATAATTTCCTGTACCTAAGTGTGCATATTGTTTTAGTTTATCATTTTTTCTTCTAGTTACTAAAGTTGCTTTTGCGTGAACCTTAAAACCCCTAATGCCATATATAACATGGGCACCAGCTTTTTCAAGTGCTTTTGCCCAAATAAGGTTGTTTTCTTCATCAAATCTTGCTTTTAGCTCAACCATAACTGTCACCTGTTTTCCAGATTCACTAGCATTCATAAGTGCTTGAACTATAGGCGAATTTGTTCCTGAGCGATAAAGTGTCATTTTTATAGAAACCACATCTGGATCTTTTGATGCATCATAGATGAGCTTAACGACTGGATCAAAACTTTCATATGGATGGTAAAGTAAGATATCTTGTTTTTCAAGAGTGACAAATATATTTTCGCTATTATCAAGTGGTGGTAAAATTTTAGGTTTAAATGGTGCTGCTAATAAGTGAGCAAAATCTTTATTAGATACAATTTGCCAAAGACTAGATAGATTTAAAAAAGTATGAAATTTATAAATATCATCTTTATAAACATTTGTATGGCGGTTAAAGAAGTTAATAATCTCTTCATCTGCATTAACTCCAACTTCAAGTCTAACCATAGCACCCTTACGACGAAGCTTTAGCCCTTCTTCAAGAATCTCTAAAAAATCATCAGCTTCCTCTTCCTCTATCTCTATGTCAGCATTTCTTGTTACTCTAAATGATGCATATTTTATAAGTGTATAGCCAGGAAAAAGATCTTCTACATGTTGAGCAACTATAGATTCAATAGGAACATAGATATTGTTATTTAATTCTATAAATCTATTTAAAACCCTAGGAACACGAATGATTCCAAATCTTTCTATTGATAAATTATCACTATCACTTAGTTTTACAATTAGACCAAAACTAAGATTGTTTAAATGTGGGAAAGGGTGTGTTGCATCAACAGCAATAGGGATGATAACAGGGTATATATTTTCATTAAAAAATCTATTTAAGTAGTTTTTTTCATGTTGATTTACTTCATCATAAGATTTTACACTTATACCTTCTGTTTCTAATTTTTTTAATATACCACTCATACAGTGTTCTAAAACTTGTTGCTCTTGATGAAGATATTTTCTTATCTCACGGAGTTGTTGAAGAGGAGTGAGCTTATCTGCACTTGAAACTATAACTCCTGCTGAAAAAAGTTTTTTTAAACCTGCAACCCTTATCATATAAAATTCATCTAAGTTTGTACCATATATCGCCAAAAACTTTAAACGCTCTAAAAGAGGAAGAGATTCATCTTGTGATTGTTTTAAAACTCTAGTATTAAATTGTAACCATGATAGTTCACGATTATTATAAAGTTCAGGATTTTTTAGATTTAACATTAAATAGCCTATATGGTTAATATTTTTTTAGAGATTATATCTAAAAGCTTATTAGAAGAAGGTTTACGGAGTTTTACTTAATAACTCCAGTTCCCTTATAGTTGGCAGAGTGATAAATAGTCACACCATTTTTACGAGCATAATATCTCATTAGTAATTTTTGAAGAGTTGGTTCTATTGATGGAGCAAACCATGCATTATTACTTGACGCTATGATAAAGTTGACATCACCTTCATAAATCTCTTTACGTGTCGCTTCATAACAAATAGCATTTCTAAACTTAACACCTTTAATAATAAAATCAGTTGGGGCAGTTGCTGTTTTAAAATCAGATGCACCAGCAAAAAAGGTATCATTTATAAATTTTTGTGCAAATTTTGGAAGTGGTATATATTCCCCAAAAGGAACTAAAATTAGTTTTTTTGCTATTTCATATTTTCCATCATTAAACATATAAGTTACATTATAATTAAGTGAATTTTCTTTAATAAGTGTACCTGCTACGATGGTTATATCTTTTGAAAATTCTTGTAGTTGTTTTATGAGTTTTGGAGTTTTGTTCATAAATAATGGAAAAACAGATTCAGGAAAAACAATAATATCATAACCATTTTTAGTAGCATTTTTTATTTCTTTATAAGCCATTTTAATTGTAGGGGATAAGGATTCTTTTTTCCATTTTATCTCTTGAGGAATATCAGTTGCAACTAGTTTTATTTTAAGAGGTGCCTCTTGTGCCTGTTTTGGAGCAAGTTGAAGCATATCACTCACTTGATTAAGAGATAAAATAATTAGTAGAAGAGGAACATATGAAAATTTATTTTGTACATAATAAGGAAGTGAGAGAGCAAGTAAAAGAATTGCCAATTGATACTTTAAAACACCTATATAACTATCTACAAAAAGAAGTTCTATTTGAAGCCAGTTCCAATCCATTGGCTCAAAGAAACTAAGTCCAAAAAGTAAAATAGCTCTTATAAACACCCTTTTATTAAGGGCTAAAATACCAAAAAACAGCATATAAATAATTCCAAAAGCAAAAGTTATAACAGGAGTCAAATAGCCCAATCCATTGTATTCAAAGCTATAACCAATCCAGTAAAACCATAAAATACCTATAAAAAAACCAGCTACTAAAATAGCTCTTTTTGGGATATAAAGTAAAAATGCTAGTGAAGTGATACCAAAAATAGTATTTAATAGTTTTATAGTGATACCAAAATGTTCAAGATATATAAAAGCACTAAAAAAAAGAGCAGCAATTATTCCAAGAGATATATCTAATTTAAGAGAAGTTTTTAATTGTTTTAATTTTTTAATTTTATTTAGCATATAAGATTATACACATATTCAGTCCTTTATTAATATTATTTTTGTATAATCGCCACAATTTATTCAAAGGATTTAAAACTCATGGAAATATTAAGTCAATTACTACCATTTGTAATCTTAATTGCAATTATGTATTTTGTAATTATTCGCCCACAACAAAAAGAAGCAAAGAAAAGAAAAGCGATGATATTAGCTCTTGCTAAAGGTGATAAAGTTATTACTTCAGGCGGTCTTATAGTAGTTATTCATAAAGTTGAAGAGAAATTTTTAAGTGTTAAAATAAATGATGACACTATGGTTAAAATTACACAAGATTCTGTTACTAGAAAGTATGAGGATGAAGCTTAATTACCGCATAGTTATATTTACTATTGCCATATTTTTTGGTATCTTTTTTTCTGCTCCATCATTATTTCAAACTCAAAATGGAAAAAAAATTACATTAGGACTTGATTTACAGGGAGGACTTCATATGCTTCTTGGTGTAAAAACCGAAGAAGCTGTAAAATCTCGGATAAAATCGATTGCCGCAAGTATTAGATACTTTGGTGAGCGTCAAGATATCCTCATAGACTCTCTTAATTTTGATGAAAATGCTATATCATTTATTCTTTTAGATAGTGATGATGCTCCTGCAATTAAAGAATTTTTAGCAGAAATCGATGGTGCTATAGTAGTCGTTGATGCTGAAAACATTTCATTAAAACTTAGTGATGAAGAGGTAATAAAAACAGAAAAAGAAGCTATTAGCCAAGCGATAGAGACTATTAGAAATAGACTTGATCAGTTTGGATTAACTGAACCAGTAGTTGCTCGTCAAGGTGAAGAAAAAATTCTTGTTCAATTAGCAGGTATCAAAACCCAAGAAGAAGAGCAACGAGCACGTGAGCTTATCTCTCGTGCTGCAAAACTAGAGTTAATGGCTGTTGATGAAGATAGATCTGGTCGTGTTTATACGATGAGTGATGAAGACGCTGCTGAATATGGTAGTGTTATTTTGCCAGATGCTAAAAATCCTAACATTAAACACATAGTTCATGAGATTCCAATTCTTGATGGTTCTATGCTTATTGATGCATCTATGGGATTTAATCAAAACAACCATCCTTTAATCAATTTTAAATTAAATGCGGAAGGTGCTGAAATATTTGGAGACTTTACAGGCAAAAATGTTGGAAATCATCTAGCTGTTGTTCTTGATGGCAAGGTTTATTCTGCTCCAGTTATTAATGAGCGTATCGGTGGTGGTAGTGGTCAAATTTCTGGAGATTATACTGTTATGGAAGCAAAAGATTTATCTATAGCTCTTCGTTCAGGTTCACTTTTAGCTCCAATTTATTTGATGGAGAAACGCTCTGTTGGACCAAGCCTCGGTGCTGATAGTATTAAAGCTAGTATGATAGCACTAGTTGGTGGTTTTATTTTAGTAATTCTCTTTATGGTTATCTATTATAGAGTTGCTGGAATTATTGCAAATATTGCTTTAATTACTAATTTATTTATTATTCTAGCTGTGATGTCTCTCTTTGGAGCGACATTAACACTTCCAGGTATGGCAGGTATAGTATTAACCGTTGGTATGGCAGTTGATGCCAATGTTATTATTTCCGAGCGTATTCGTGAGCTTATATACAAAGGTGTCTCTATACATAAAGCTATAGAAGATGGTTATGCAAATGCTATGCGTGCAATTTTAGATGCAAATATTACTACTTTAATTGCTGCAGTAGTTCTTTATGCATATGGAACAGGTGCTATTAAAGGGTTTGCTATTACTATTAGTATTGGTATTTTAGCTTCTATGCTAACAGCTATTCTCGGAACACATGGAATTTATCAAGTATTAGAAAAGAGAATTATCAAAAGTAAAAATAACCGTTTATGGTTTGGAATTAAAGGTTAATTATGGAATTTTTTAAATATACAAGAACTTTTAATTTTATGGGTAAGTCAAAACTTGGAATGATTTTATCAATAGTTATGGTTTTAGCTTCTTTTGCACTTCTTGCAACTAAGGGCTTAAATTATGGTGTTGATTTTGCTGGTGGAACAATTGTTCAAGTCAAGTATGAGGGTGTTGCACCAATTAATGCTATGAGAGATAAATTAAGAGAAAATGCAATCTTTAAAGGCTCATCTATCACTGAATTTGGCTCACCTGAAGAAGTTGTAATTCGTATGAAAAGTACAAGTGAAAATGTAACTGTTGATGTTGGTGACATTACAAGAGAAGCACTTGTAGGTACTGGTGAATTTGAAATACGCCGCGTAGATATAGTTGGACCGGTAGTTGGTGCAGAGCTTAAAGAAAAAGGAATCATGTCTCTTATTTTAGCTATGATAGGTATATTAATTTATGTTGCAATTAGGTTTGAGTGGAGATTTGCAGTTGCATCTATTATAGCTTTAATTCATGATGTATCTATTGCTCTTGGAGCTATAACACTTATTGGACTTGATGTAAACCTTGATGTATTAGCTGCTCTTTTAACAATTTTAGGGTATTCATTAAATGATACTATTATTGTATTTGATCGTATTCGTGAAGGTGTAACTAATAGTAGAGGCACTAAGCTCTCAGATATTATTGATGAATCAATTACAAGAACATTAGCAAGAACAACTCTAACTTCACTTACAACTTTCTTTGTTGTATTTACACTTTTCATGTTTGGAGGTGAGATTATTCATGCATTTGCATTTACACTTTTAGTAGGTATTGTAGTTGGAACATACTCATCTATATTTGTTGCTTCACCAATTTTACTTGCATTTGGTTTTGATGTGAAAAAATATCATATTAAACTTGCAGCACGTGCAAAAAGAGAAGCTGATAAACAAAGAATGCGTGATCAATTTGAATCAGGAACTATGTAAAATTTTAAAAAGGAAAAATCATGAGCGATGGTACGATAGTAGTTATTATTATATTCATATCACTTTGGATATATTCAACATATTTAATATTTACAAAAAAATTTAAAGATGATAAAGAAAAAGTTTTTTGGAGAATAGGGATTGTTTTTGTCCCATTTTTAATGTTTTTTTATTATTTTATACATGAAAAATTGCATGAAGAAGAAGAATAGTATGGTTTTCAAAGAAATATTGAGTTACTGCTTAAGATATTTTATAGTATAATCAACCTAATTTAATTTAATGTAAGGTGTTGGTATGGATTGGGGCAAGGTAATATATGTGTTTTTCGCATTGATGAGTTTGACATCAATTGCGGGATTTTTATATGAGCATAGTGAAGTGGCACTCTTTGTAGCTGCGAGTTTAAATCTTGTTTCTACATTTTTAAAAATTGGTGTTAGAAATCTTCTTTCCGCTGAGCTTTTAGCTTCATCTTTAGTAGCTGACTTGCATCTTATTCCAGCTCTTATCTATTTAGAAGTTGTTGGAAATTTAGAAACAGCTATAGCTTTAGCAATTGGAGCATTAATTGCAAATCTTTTCTCGGTTGGACTTATTTATATAGAGAGTTTGAAAAATCGCGATGAATATTAGCTACTTTTATTATTAAAATCACTTTATTTATTGAAATGAAACTCCTTATGGGGTCAAAAATAATTTTATATATTAGGACTTTTTAATTGGAATATAATGCGTTAAGTTTAGAAAAAAAGTGGCAAAAGTATTGGGTTGAAAATAAAAGTTTCGAACCAAGTGAAAATTTTTCAAAAAAGAAAAAATATATACTAAGTATGTTTCCTTTTCCAAGTGGAAGATTGCATATGGGACATGTTAGAAACTATACATTAAGTGATACATTAGCAAGATATTACCGTCAACAAAACTTTAATGTTCTTCATCCAATAGGGTTTGATAGTTTTGGAATGCCTGCTGAGAATGCTGCTATTAAAAATAATGCAAATCCTAAAACATGGACTTATGATAATATTGAGTATATGAAGGGTGAGTTTAAAACTTTAGGTTTTTCTTTTTCTAAAGAGCGTGAACTTGCGACTAGTGATGAACTCTACACTAAGTTTGAGCAAGGTTTTATCATAGATATGTTCGAGAAAGGTCTTCTTTACCGTAAAAAAGGTCTTCTAAATTGGTGTCCGCATGATCAAACTGTTTTGGCAAATGAGCAAGTAATTGATGGATGTTGTTGGAGATGCGATACTCCAATTGTTAAAAAAGATATGAATCAATACTATTTTAGAATTACTCAATATAGCGATGAACTTTTAGAAGATTTACCAAAACTAGAAGATGGTTGGCCAAAACAGGTTTTAACTATGCAAGAGAATTGGATAGGAAAATCAAATGGTTTAGAATTTGATTTGTTTTTTGATGAAGAATCATTTGCTAAATTAAATCATAAATTTAAGAGTTTTGATGTATTTACAACTCGTCCAGATACTATTTATGGAGTTAGTTATACAGCACTTGCACCTGAACATGAGATAGTTACTTATATGATAGAGAATTCTCTTTTAAATGATGAGATAATCTCAGAAATAAAAGAGATGAAAAACACTTCATCTATTGATAGACAAAAAGAAAAAAGTGGAATAGATTTAAACATAAATGTACTCCATCCACTTACAGGAAAAAAAATACCAGTTTGGATAGCTAATTTTGTACTTATGGATTATGGAAGTGGTGCTGTTATGGCAGTTCCAGCTCATGATGACAGAGATTATGATTTTGCTAAAAAGTATGATTTAGAGATAAAAACAGTTATTAAACCATTTAATGGTGAAGGGGTTAGTGACAAAGCATACACTGAAGTTGGAGAGCTGTTTAACTCAGGTAAATTTGATGGAATGAATTCTAAAAAGTCTCAGTGCAGTATTATTAAGCATTTTGAAGAGAATAGTATAGGTAAAAAGACTACAAATTATAAATTAAAAGATTGGGGTGTGAGTCGCCAGAGATATTGGGGTTCACCTATCCCTTTTATTCATTGTGCTGATTGTGGCTTAGTTATGGAGAAAAAAGAAAATCTTCCAATAGCTCTGCCAGAAAATGTTGAAATAACGGGTGAGGGTAATCCACTAGATAATCATCCAACCTGGAAGTACTGTTCTTGTCCCACATGTGGAAAGGACGCAATTCGAGAGACTGATACAATGGATACTTTTGTGGAGTCTTCTTGGTATTTTTTAAGATTTTGTGCATCTAAAGAGAACTGGGAAAAAGAAGCTTTTTCAAGTGAACAGTTAAAATATTGGATGGGAGTTGATCATTATATTGGTGGAATAGAACATGCGATACTTCATCTTCTTTATGCAAGATTTTTTACTAAAGTTTTTCGTGATTTAGGTTATTTGAATTTTGATGAGCCATTTGATAAACTTCTTACTCAAGGAATGGTACTAAAAGATGGTGCTAAGATGAGTAAATCAAAAGGCAATACTGTTGATCCTGATGCACTTATAGAAAAATATGGAGCAGATACAGCAAGGTTGTTTATACTTTTTGCTGCTCCTCCGACACAAGAGTTAGAGTGGAATGATAGTGCTGTTGAAGGTGCCTATAAGTTTATAAAAAGATTTTTTGATAGAAGCTCACATATTGTAAAAACAGATACTATTCCTAATATAAATCACTCATCTTTAACTAAAGATGAAAAATTTGCTAGAAAAAAAGTGTATGAAGCACTAAAAAGAGCAGAAGAAGTTTATAATGATCGTTACACTTTTAATACTATGATAGCAGGTGTTATGGAAGCTATGAATGCTCTTAATACTCAAGATAATAGTGATGTTTGGAGTGAGGGATACTGGATTTTAAGCTCAATAATGGAGCCTGTGATTCCACATGTTTGTTGGCAGATTAGTAATGAATACTTTTTGTTAAACAACTTAGCACCTCAAAAAATTTTAGAAGAGGTTTTTGTTGAAGATTCTGTAACTCTTGGTGTTTCAATTAATGGAAAAAGAAGATGTGAGATAGAAGTTGCTATTGATGAGTCAAAAGAGAGTATAATCGAGTTTGCTAAAGAAAAAGCTGCAAAATGGCTTGAAGGTAAAACTGTAGTTAAAGAGATTGTAGTTCCAAAAAAATTAGTAAACTTAGTTGTTAAGGGTTAATTTTGAATATATTGTTAAATAGTAAAAAAGTGTTTTTATCAATTTTTATAATTACTGCAATAACAGCATGTGGATATAAGCCAAGTGCTAAATTTTCTCGTGATACAATGGGTGAAAAAATAAGTACAAGTGTTGTTATCTCTTCTGAAGATCCAGAAAATACTGTAATTATTAAAGATGCTGTAGATAGAGCAATTATAGAAGTTTTTCAAGCTTCTTTGGTTAGTAGGAGCATTTCAGATACACATCTTATTTTAAATATGAGTTCACCATCTTATATACCGATTGTTTATGATCAAAATGGTTTTATAATAGGGTATAGAATGAGTATTTTATTAAGTATTACTAGTATTCATAATGGGGTTACAAAAAGCTATAGAGCCCTTGGATATCATGATTTTTCAGTTGCTCCAAATGCAATTGTAACTGATCAAGAAAGATTTGAGGCAATTGATTTTAGTGCGCAAAGAGCAATTAGATCATTTATCGCACAAGTCTCAGCTGAGGGAGCTAGGTCTAAAAAATAACTAGGGAGCATATTGTGACAATCCAAAGTATTATAAAAAAAGCTATAAAACGCTTAGAATTAGAGGGTAAATCATTAACACCTGATTTTTACGCTGAATCATTTTGTAAAGAAGCAAAAAAAGCAGGTTTTAGTGTTGATGATTGTTCACATGTTAAAAAATTATCTACCACTTTAAATAGTGAATTTCAAAAAGAATTAAAAAATTATCATATTAAAACTATAAGTGAACTAGCTAGATTTTTAATTTCAAAATTAAATAGAATAAATCCTACTCATTGTTCTTCGCTTTTAGAATCACAAATGTTATTTACAAAAAGAGTACTTCAAGTTGTAGAAGTTCTACACAACAAAGAAGCTTCTGAGCTAGCAAGAAAGAGTATAGATCTTTTAAATAACGAAGCAACATCTTCTCAAGTAGACCAATTTAGACAGCTTTGGATAAATTTTATCACATCATATGATGATACTTTTTTGCAAAAGCTTAAAGTTTTAGGTGATATTGATAGTAGAAATCTTAAAGATAGTATTGAAAATTTACATATAAATTCATCTGATAAACTAGCTGATTCAATGGAACTTTCTTCTATCGCTTCTTTGCTTGTTGCATCACTTGTGCCATCAATCGCATCAAGTGTTAATGATAAAATTGCAGATATTAGCCAAAAAATTCAAAAAAATCCTTCTCTTTTAGAGAGTGTAAGTGTTGAATCGGAAATAAAATCTGTGATATCTTTAAGAATAGCACTTGATAAGCAGAGTGTTAAAGAGATGATAGAATCTCTTGATGGTGTCTTAGATAAGCTTTCTTCAAGACTTATTGATATGATAGAGAGTTCAGATAATTCGACAGCTGAAATACAAAAAATTAAAACAGAACTTGTAGAGTATAAAGAAGAACCAATTTCTAATTTTAAAGCTGCTCATAAAAAACTATATACTATTGCAGTAGCATTAGAAGAAAACACTAAAGCTCTAAGTAATAATTTAAAAGATCATAGTGGTGAAGTGAAGTTACTTGGTAAAAAAATAGAGTTGCTTGAGAAAAAACTTAAAGCAGCACGGGAAGAATCAAAAGAGGATTTTTTAACTAAGCTTTATAATAAACGGGCATTAGATGAATTGATGGATACAAAAGAAGCTGAATTTAAAAGATATGATCATAACTATAGTATAGTCTTTTTTGATTTAGACTTTTTTAAATCGATAAATGATACATATGGCCATGATGCTGGAGATGCAGTTTTAGTGGCTTTTGCAAAAATTCTTAAAAAAGAATCAAGAAATGTTGATATTGTAGGAAGATTTGGTGGTGAAGAATTTATTGCGATACTTGGTGAAACAAATGCTGATGGTGGAGCTATCTTTGCAAATAAAGTTAGAAATAAAGTTGAAAAAGCTCGTTTTAGGTACAAAGAGAAATATATAAAAATAACCGTTAGTTGTGGTGTGTGTGAAAGAAAAACAAGTCTTTCACTTCAAAATGTAATAAAAACAGCTGATGACTATCTATATAAAGCAAAGAAAAATGGTAGAAATCAGGTAGTTCAAAAGTGAAGCTAAAAAGATATTTAAAAAATAAACCACTTTATTACGATAAAATAGATTATATCCGTATGCCTCGCGTATATAAAAAAATAAAAACTTCTCTAAAAATTCCTAAAATAATCCATATTATTGGTACAAATGGCAAAGGAACAACAGGTCGTTTTTTGGCAAATGCTCTTTATATAATTGGTTATAAAACAGGGCATTACACTTCTCCTCATATTTTAGAATTTAATGAAAGAGTTTGGATAAATGGTAAAAACACCAGTAATGAAGTTTTAGAAAAAGCACACCAAAAATTACAAAAACTTTTAATAAAAGAAGATTCTGACTCTCTTAGTTATTTTGAGTATACAACATTGCTGGCAATGATAGCATTTGCTGAGTGTGAGTATATAGTTATGGAAGCAGGTCTTGGTGGGGAGAGAGACGCAACAGCAGTGTTTCCTAAATGTTTAACACTTGTTACTCCTATAGCATTTGATCATGAGCTTTTTTTAGGCTCTAGTATAGAATCTATTGCTACAACAAAATTAAAAGCCATACAAAATAATGCTATTTTAGCACTGCAAAAGTATAATGAAGTTTATAATATTGCTAAAAATTTAGGTGCAGAGAAATCTTTAAATATTTTTAAAGTTGATGAACTTTTAGATGAAAAAGATAGAGATAAAATAGATAAAATTTCTAAAAATTTATTACTTGTGGAGTATTTAAAACAAAATTTATCTTTAAGCATAGCAGCATTAAAATTTTTAAAAATAAAATATAATATTGATAATTTTAAAGAACTACCATTGTTTGGACGATTTACAAGGCTAAATGAAAATATTATATTAGATGTAGGGCATAATCAATTGGCAGCATCTAGTATCGTTAGTGAATTAAGAGGAAATAAATATATTATTATTTATAATTGTTACAAAGATAAAGATTATAAAAATATATTGAAAATTCTAAGACCCATAACTTTGCATGTTGAGATTATAGCAATTGAAGATAAAAGAATTGAGTCAGCAGAAATTTTAAAAACTACTATAGAGAATTTAAATATGAGATATAAATCGTTTAGAAAAATACATCCATCTAATAACTATTTGGTATTTGGTTCTTTTAGTGTTGCAGAAGCTTTTTTAAGAGAATATAATGAATAATCACTTTACTATTACAATTAATGATGATAATGGTGTAAAACAATTTAATATTCATCAGATTATGAAAAAAGCTATTATATACATAATTTTTTTTCTTGCTTTTATATCATTAGTAGCTATAGGTACAATTTTATATTTAAACAGCTCAGTTGATGCTATCGAAGAAAAAAGATTAAATATGCAAGCAGCATACAATTCTTTAAAGATAAAAAACCAAGAGCTTGATGATAGTATGAAAAGCACACAATTAGCTTTAATAGATAAGAAAAAAAAGCTTAATGAAGTATCAGATTCACTCTCCGAAATTGAAACTTTAATTGGGATGTCTCCAGTTCCTGATATGACACTTCAAGAGAGAGCTAATGCAACTAAATTAAGCTCTCAACATATGGCAACTCTTATGCAGTTTATTCCAAATGGCTCACCAATAAAGTATAAAGGGATAACAAGTAAATTTGGTTATAGAATACACCCAACACTTAAATCAAGAGAGCTTCATCGTGGTATAGATATGAAAGCAAAGATGAATACACCTGTGTATTCAACAGCAGATGGAATTGTTGAATGGGCAGGAGTTCATAAAAAAAGTGGTTTTGGAAAACTAATTATATTGCAACATAATTATGGTTTTAGAGGATACTACGGACATTTAAACAAAATTGTGATAGAATCAGGTAAATTTGTAAAAAAAGGTGATTTAATCGCCTATACTGGTAACTCTGGAATGAGTAGTGGTCCACATCTGCATTATGAAATCAGGTTTATTCATAGAGCAGTCAATCCTATAGCATTTGTTAAATGGAATGTTAAAAACTATAATGATATATTTGAAAAGGAAAAGAAAATACCATGGCAATCTTTAATAACAGCGACAGCACACATCAAAGTACCAAACCCGACACAAACACAACCATCATCACAGCTGGCTCTACAATCAAAGGGGAAATGAATCTTACATGTAATTTATATGTAGACGGTGAATTTGAAGGAGTTATTTACTCACAAAAAGAAGTTAATATTGGTAAACATGGACATATAAAAGGTGAAGTTTCTACTAAAAGACTTGTTGTTCAAGGCTATATAGAAGGTTCTGTTAACGCCGCAAGAGTTGAAATAAAAGCACATGGTAGAGTTAACGGCACTATAGAATCAAGTGAATTAGTAATTGAAGCAAAAGGTATTTTTGAAGGAAATAGTGTTGTAAAAAATGTTTCAGAAGCTCCAAAAACACCATTATTTGATAAAACAATACCTGTTAATACAGTAACCTCTAATGAAGAAATTTCTTTAAAGATAGAAGAGGAAAAATCATAATTTATACCAGTTTAATTTAATGCCACAAAATATACTATTTCAATATTTTAAAACTAATCCAAATCAAGATTTAGAACTTTTAATTTGTCAAGATTCTAAAGAAGCTCAAAGTTTAGAAAGTGTTGCTAAATTTTTTAAGCGAGATGTTTTAGTTTTCCCAGATTTAAGAGCGAGTTTTGGAGATGATCTTAGAGTTTTTAAAGAGGAGCTACATCAACTATTTTCAACACTCAGAAAGTACTATACAACTAAGAAAAAACCATTAATAATTTCACCACTAAAAACTTTACTTTTTAATTTACCAAAAGAGAATTTACTACAATCAACTACATTAGAATTTGGCTCAAATATAAACATGAAAATATTTAAAGAGCAGATGTTATTTTGGGGTTATAATTTTGTTGACATGGTTCAAGTTGAAGGTGAGATATCTTTTCGTGGCGATATTATAGATATTTACGCGCCATCGTCCAAATTACCAATAAGAATTTCACTTTTTGATGATGAGATAGAGCAGATAAAGTATTTTGAACTAGAGTCCCAAAGAACATTAAAAGAGGAACTTGATAGTTTTGAAATTACTCCAGCTTTTTACTCTTTAGATGAGCGTGAGTTTGATAGCTTAAATAAAAAAATAGAGTTAAGTGAGTTTGATTCTCTTGTAAAAGATATTGCATCACTTGGTTTTTGGCATTTAGAGAAAAATAGTGTTAATTTTTTAGATGATAAAAATGTTAAGTTAATAAAAAATTTAGATGCTTTTTTAGTAGATGCATACGCACTAAATTTTCCAACTATCTCAAGAGAGAATTTTAACCTTGAAATTTTATCAGAATCTGATGATTTTAAAGAGTTAGTTGTAGTTGATGTAAAATCTCTTTTAAAAGTACATAAAAATAAAAAAATAACAATTATCGCTTCAAATAAAGCATTAATGAAACAAGTTGGATTATTTGAGCTTAAAAATATTACAGAAGTTTATGCTCCATATATTTTAAATATTATCTCTAAAAATGAATTGGTTATATCTCTAAATAAACCTGATAAACTTAGACGAAGAAGAAAAAGCTCAATCATGCTTGATGATTTAAAAAAAGGTGATTATGTTGTTCATGAAGATTATGGAGTCGGGATATTTGAAAGTATTGAGCAGACAGAAATACTTGGTGGAATAAAAGATTTTATAGTTATTAAGTATATGGGGGATGATAAGATTTTACTACCAGTAGAAAATTTAGACTTTATAGACCGCTACATAGCCTCTGGAGGCTCAACCCCTGTTTTAGATAGACTTGGTAAGGGTAGCTTTGGAAAATTAAAAGAGAAGGTTAAAAAACGTCTTATGGAAATTGCAGGGCAGATTGTAAATACTGCAGCGGCAAGAGAGTTAATTAAAGCACCAAAAATAGGTATAAATAAAAATGATTTGAAAGAATTTCAAGCACTTTGTGGATTTGAATACACTGGTGATCAAAGTCAATCAGTAAACGAGATAATTACTCAAATGAGTTCTGGCCATATAATGGATAGACTTCTTAGTGGTGATGTTGGTTTTGGAAAAACAGAAGTTGCAATGAATGTAATTTTTGCTGCATATATGTCAGGTTTTCAATCAGCTTTAATTGTTCCTACTACACTCCTCTCAGCCCAACATTATCGTTCATTAGAGGAAAGATTCAGTGAGCTAGGTTTAAAATATTCAAAACTTGATAGATTTGTTTCAAGTAAAGATAAGAAAAATATTATCTCAGCTTTGGCTTCAGGTGATTTGGATGTTGTTGTTGGAACTCACTCTTTATTTGGTCTAGATTTTAAAAATCTAGGAGTTGTTATAATAGATGAAGAGCATAAATTTGGTGTAAAACAAAAAGAAAAAATAAAAGAGCTTTACCATAATGTTCATCTTCTTTCAATGAGTGCTACACCAATCCCACGCTCATTAAATCAAGCATTAAGTTCTATAAAAACTATGTCACAGCTTTTAACCCCACCAAGTGAGAGATTGGCTGTTAGAACATTTATAAAAGAGTATGAAGAAAAATTTATTAAAGAGGTTATTTTAAGGGAGATTCGCCGCGGTGGACAGATTTTTTATGTTCATAATTCTATTGACCATATGCCAACTAAATTAGGGGAACTAAAGGCTCTTCTTCCAGATTTAAGAGTTGTAATGCTTCACTCTAAAATATCAGCAATCCAAACTGAAAAAGAGCTTTTAAAATTTGAAGCTGGAGAGTATGATTTAATGTTAGCTACTTCTATTATTGAATCTGGAATACATATGCCTAATGTAAATACTATTTTAGTAGATGGTGCAGATAGGTTTGGTATAGCAGATTTACATCAGCTTCGTGGTCGTGTAGGACGTGGTAGTGTAGAGGGATTTGCATATTTTATAGTGAAGAGTAAAGAGAATTTGACAGATGAAGCAAAAAAAAGACTTTTAGCATTAGAATCAAACTCATTTTTAGGTAGTGGTTCAGTTTTAGCTTATCATGATTTAGAGATTCGTGGTGGTGGTAATCTTGTTGGTGATGCACAAAGTGGACATATTAAAAATATAGGATATTCACTATACCTTAGAATGTTAGAGGATGCTATAAAACTACTTAGTAATACTATGGAAAACGAAAAGGCAAAAGTTGATATTAAATTAACAATTTCTGCTTTTATATCTGATGAAATAGTTAAAGAAGATAGACTTCGCCTAGACATTTATAGAAGACTCTCAGCTTCTCAAGAGGCAGTTGAAATATATGAAATTCAAGAAGAAGTTATAGATAGATTTGGAGAATTAGATACTCCCACTTTACAATTTTTTGAGCTAATGGTCATCAAACTTTTAAGTTTAGGTAAAAAAATAAGATCAGTCTCTAGTTATGGACAAAATATAACTTTTTCATACCTAAATGATTCAAAGGAAAGTATAAAAGCTGATTCCAAAGATGATGATGATATAATAAAAACAGTGCTTTATTATCTTAGAAATTCTAAACCAAAGGTACTTTAGAAGTATTTATTTCCTAAGTCAATTATTTATTAATTGTTTTGCTTCACTAATAGAGATATTATTGGTGATATAGTATAGGGCATCACTTGCAGTAAAACCTGCTTCTTTCCATTTTCTAGCTTTATTTAGCGGGATGTTGTTTCTCATAAAAAAGTTAGCTTCTTGAAGCCTTCTTTTTATTTTTTCAGCTTTTATCTTTTCAATTTCCATTTTTTCAGCTTTTATTTTTTTTATTTTATCTAGCTTTTTGTGCTTCTCTTTTGCCAATAAATCGCAAGAAATAGTATCCCCTCTATTACAAGATATATTAAGATATCTTTTTGCTTTTTTGATATTTGTTTTTACGCCATCACCATTCATATACATATTGCCAAGTGATACACATGCTTCAGAAAACCCCATATAACAACCTCTGTTATATAAATCTATAGCTTCTTTATAGTTTTTTGTTTTATATGCTTTATGAGCTTTATACATAAATTCTGGTTGTATATTAGCACTTAAGTTTATGCAAAAGAATAGTAAAGCTAGAGTAATAGTTGTTTTTTTCAAAATATTCCTAGTTTTATGAGGTAAAATTATTTTTTAATTATTTTATCTAAAAATAAATATTATAAACTTAGATATAATTTCAATAAATTAATATAAGAATAAAATAATGAAAATTGCATTTATAGGTGATATTGTAGGTCGTCCTGGTCGTGAGATGCTAAAAGAGTATCTACCAAAAATAAAAAAAGAGTATGAGGTAGATTTTGTAATTGCAAATTATGAAAATGTCTCTCATGGTTTCGGAATGACACCTAAAAATGCAAATGAGATAGTTTCTTATGGTATTGATTGTATGACTGGTGGAAATCATTCTTGGGATAAAAAAGAGATTAAAACATTGTTTAATACACATGAAATATTACGACCTCATAATTACCCTGATAGCGTAGAGGGAACTGGTTGTAAGGTTTATGATATTGCAGGAGAGAAACTTGCTGTTTTAAATCTAATGGGGCATTACTCTATGCCATATTGTGATAATGCATTTTCAAATGCTAAAAATACAGTTGAATCTTTACATAGGGATGGTATTAAAAATATTTTTATAGATTTCCATGCAGAAGCTACTAGCGAGAAAAGAGGCATGATGATGCTTCTTCAAGGTAAGGTAAGTGCTATTATTGGAACGCACACACATGTCTCAACTGATGATTTTCAAATCTCACAAGGTACAGCATATCTAAGTGATATGGGGCTTACTGGTTGTAGAGATAATATTATAGGAATGGATAAAAAAGCACCTTTAAAACAGTTTTTTACTGGTCTTAAAAGTCATTTTGATGTTCCAAAAAAATGTAAAAAAATACTTCAGATGGTTATATTAGAAATAAATGATGGAAAATGCTTAAGTGCATTTAAAATAAAACAATTTGATGATGGAAGAATTATTAAAAGTGATGCTTGGACTGAGGAGGATTAATTAGGCGGTTATTTTATAATATTTGTCATTCTCTAAGTAAGTATTTACCATGATATTTCGTAAGTTTTTATTTTTTAATTCTTGAATATTTTGAGGTAGAGAGTTCTCTATGGGGTTTGCATTGCTAAGTGTCATAGTTGATTTTTTTAGTAGTGAAAATATTTTTGAATTTTCTTCATAAGCATTTTTGGCATTTTTCATATCTTTTGCTTTTTGAAATTTTATCTCATCAGGAGTTTTTATATCTTCTTGAAGCTTTTGTTGATTATTAAAAGATTTATAATTATGAACATAGTCTATAGGCAGATTTTTATGTGTATAAAGTTTTTGAACTTGTGTTTCTAAAAGTTTAGAAGCAGATGATTTTAATTCATCTTTTTTATTATTAATATGTTTTTGATTTATTTTATCTGATGTATTTGCACTGATATATGTAGTGTACGATGAAACAAACATCACATTCTCCTTTACTACTATTATAAATTAAATGAGCTTTATTTTGTATAAATTATAAATTTTAATTATTTTTGTTTTTAATATGGTATTTTTGATACAATAATAAAAAGATACTTTTAGGAATATTTTATGAAAGCAAAGATAGTTATAGTTGAAGATGAAGAAGATTTACTAGAACTACTTGAATATAACTTAACTAAAGAAGGTTTTGAGGTTATAGGCTTTTTAAATACTAAAACAGTGGAGCAAATGCTTATAGAAGAGGATGTTGATATCTTGATAATGGATAGAAACTTACCTGGTGTTGAGGGTAGTGAATTTGTTCAAGTATTAAGAAAAAATGGTTTTACAATACCAGTGATTTATTTAAGTGCAAAAAGTAGAGAGTCAGATATAGAAGAGGGATTTTTAAGAGGGGGAGATGATTATTTAACTAAACCCTTTAATATGAAAGAGTTAATTTTAAGAGTAAAAGCAATTTTACGTAGAACAAGTAAAAAAGATGAGGATGAAATTCTTATATATAAAGATATAACTTTAGATAAGAGTTCAAGAGAGTTAAATATTGATGGAAAAAATATTGATATAACTAAACTAGAGTTTAATCTTCTTTGTGAATTTGTTATAAACAAGGGCAATGTACTTGAGCGTGATTACTTACTGGAAAATGTTTGGGATGATGCTGAGGAGTATCAGTATAAAACTGTAAATGTTGCGATAAATCGCTTAAAAGAAAAGATTGATCCAGATAAAAGTAAGGACTATATACAAACTGTTAGGGGAGTAGGATACAAGTTGTGTTAAAAATACACCAGATATTTATTCTTAAGTTCTTGATTCTTTTTATAGGAACTTTAGCAGTTACAGCCTTTGTTAGTTATATAGCTCTTAAAACTACTATTATTGAACAAAATAAACAACATTTAAAAAATGCTATAGAATTCATAGAGATGGAGTTACAAAGTAAAGATAATTTAGATGAACTAGTATCGAAAGTGAATGATAAAACCTCTTTAAGAGTAACTATAATTAATAGTGAAGGAATTGTTTTAGCAGAATCTAATGCAGATAAAAATAGTATGGATAACCACTCTAACAGATATGAAATTTTGCAATCAAATAACAACAAATATGGGGATATAACAAGATACTCTAAAACACTAAAAGTTGATTTTTTGTATGTTGCTAAAAGAATTTCTTATGATACTAAAAGTGTATATATTAGGTTGTCTAAGAGTTTATCTCAAGTTATGGACGAGTTTTATACTCTCTGGTATAGATTGTTTTTTGTATTTTTAGGAATTATTTTTATAGCTACATATTTATCAAGAAATATGAGTCAAAAAATAGTTTATGATATTGAACAAATAACTTCTTATCTTGATGAAATATCAAATAAAAACTATAAAGCAGTTGTTAAAACAAAGTACTTTTATGAGTTTTTACAAATCTCACTTCTACTTAAAAACTTAGTAAAAAAACTAGATAAAAATGATAGAAAAAAAATAAAAAATATGGCAAGATTAAGACTCATAAATAAACAAAGAAATGATATTTTATCTGCGCTTTCTCATGAGTTTAAAAATCCAGTAGCTTCTATAATAGGGTATGCTCAAACAATTCAAGAAGATAATGATATGCCAGAAAATATTCGTAATAAATTTTTATCAAAAATCAGCTCAAATGGTAATAAAATTTCTAAAATGCTAGATAGACTCGCTTTATCTGTAAAACTTGAAAATGATGATTTAGATATTAAAAAAAGTGAATTTGAAATTAAAAAACTATGCAATGAAGTTGCTTCAAATTTAGCCTCAAAACATAAAGATAGAGAGATAATTGTTGAGGTGGATGAAGCAGTTATCTTAAGTGATAAAACGATGATGGAGTTAGTTCTTATAAACCTCGTGGATAATGCACTTAAATACTCAAACAACGATGTAAAAATTACTTTTAAAGGTAAAAAAATCTCTATAATTGATAGTGGAATAGGAATTAAAAAAGATGACTTAGATAAAGTAACAAGTAAGTTTTACAGAGTAGATAAGAATAGCTGGGATAATTCCATGGGGATAGGTTTAGCTATGGTTTCTTATATACTAAAATCATTAGAAACATCCCTTGATATAGAGTCTGAATTTACAAAAGGCTCGAAGTTTAGTTTTAGTGTTAAGGGGATGATAAAAAATTAACTAATTTTTAAAACTTTTAAATACAATCATTAATATTTTTTGGTAGTGTTCAATAATCTGTGTCAGCATCGAGTAATTCCTAAAATTGTATCATAAATCTAAAGCTTTATCCAAACGCCCCTCAAAATGAATAGCCAGTTGAGAGATAGTTAAACTCCAATTTTTA
>JAKISR010000079.1 GCA_021648465.1 Sulfurimonas sp.
CATTTTTAAGATTTATAAAAAAAGTATCAAGTAGTTTGTAAAACGCCTCTTTTACCTCATTTCTATAAAGTGACGCTTTGTAGGTGTTTCGTACATCAAACTCAGCACTAGCATAGATGTCTCCACCATCATAAACATCATTTGCTTTTAAAATACTAACACCCCATTTTTTTTGCCAAAGTGAATTTTCCAAAGAGTAAGCACCTCTATCACCAATGGGACCAGGGTGAAAAATGTAAGTTGGATAGTTTTCATAGATATAGTGGGGGATATAATCCTTTAAAAAAGGGCATAAAATAAGCTCTGGAGAAAACTTTTTTATCTCTTCATCTCGTGTTATACTTTTTGCATAAACTACATCCACCTCATAAGCTCTATCTTTTAAATAGGTATAGAGTTGTTGAGATATGGAGTTGAAGCTTGTTATTAAAAGTGTTGTTTTTAGCATTTAGTTATCTTTCATAAATAATGCATCTATTTTAAATTCTTGTTGCCATTGGTTTCAATCACTTCATAAATTAAAGCTTTGAGCCAATTAGGCTGAGAAGCTGCAAACTCTTTTAAATATTCTTTTGCGTTGGCTTTCATAGCTATATAGATTCCTCTTTCCTAGACATAACTGTTGATTTTACAGACAGAGTTTACCTATTCTTAGCAAGGTTTTATTGCTCATTAACTGTATTGTATTTTCCAAATACCACAAGCAATATTTGCTAATTTAGACTGACGTTGTTTTAGTGTATTTATACTCCACTCAAAAACATCTATTGTATTAGTAATGGCATACTTACTTTCTGCATAGACTAATTTTTTTTCTTCAAAAAGTTTATCTGCAATATCTCTATTTTTATTAGATTCCAATAAAGTTAAATTACCAATTTTATATACATTTCTAATATGCTCATCTTCAGAAAATATCTTTTCCCAATCTTCTGTTAAATTTTCAGGCAAAATATGTTCTATTGTTCCTGCATCATTTAAATAATCGTACTTGTTGCCATTTTCTATTTGCCCTTCAAGTTTATAAAGTGTATATCTTGCTTGCTTTTTATGATTGTTATTATTTGTATTAAAAGTTTTACCTTCAAAAGAGTTTTTAAAATCATCATCTGAAATATATAAATCCTTGATAGTATTTAAAATTGTAGTGACATTAATTGTGCTTTGATTTTCATAAACCTCAATAGCAGCTTTATTATATATTTTATCCATAATATTTGTTTGATGTCTGCCGATAACACTATATCTATATGAAATAGTAACTATTGATTTTAAAAGTTTTTTAAAAGTTTGTGTATTTAAATATAAATATGAAATCATTAAAAGTGGCTTATGTTGAGTAACTCCAAAAAGTTTTAATGCATCTATTGACTCATATAACTCTTTGTCCTCCCTCCAATATTCATCATTTGGATTCCCTAATGCCATATAAATATATGCGGATTCTTCTAACTTATCTAATAAATTAAACACATCTTTATCTTCTCTGATAGTCTTTTTAATTGCTTTAAATAAGTAGCCTTTATTTATTAACTTTATTTGAGTATTTAAATAGTGTCTCAAAAAGACTGGAAAATTCTTTAGTCCAATAATATCAATAATCTTTTTCCATTGTTTTTTCACTTGTTCTAAGTCAGAACTACTTTTTGCAACTAAGGAGAATAAATAGTTTTTTAATAAATCTGTTGAAGTAAGCTCAACACCCCTAGAATTTAATGTTTCAAATACAGTATAAGCATTCAATTCATTTTCAACAGTAATTTGTATAAATAATAAATTTCTTCCTATTATATTTTTTAAGAATGAGGCTAATTCACTTCCATCTTTGAGGTTATAAAATAAACTATTTATTTTACCAACATAAAACTCATAAGCTTTCCAAAGTAGCTTTTCTGAATCTAATAATTTTTTAATATTTATTGGTTTATTGAAAGATAAAAGTCGTCTCTGATAAAAACTATCATTATTTTCATTTAAAAAAAGTTTACTAGAATAAGTAAGAGAAACTGAATCTTTATGTCCTATATAATCTTTCATTAATAGCTCAATTCTTTCATTGTTTTTTTCTAAATCTATCTCATTTTCAATTAGATCTTTTAATTTTGATATAACTGCTAAACTAATTATGCTTAGTGTTGTAAACCTTTGTTGTCCATCTATAATTTTATAATTAGAATCACCACTGTTCAATAAAACTATTGATCCCATGTAGTGTGATTCTTGCAAAACTACACCCCCTGCCGTCAACTCTCCACTTTTAATAACCTTAGAAATGAGAAATTCAACGGCAGGGGTGTAGTTTTCAGCCTAAAAAATATTACTTTAAATCAAAAATTAAGGAAACATGTATTATACTTCTTTAATATTAATAATGATTATCATTAGCATATAGCAAATTTAATTAAGGAATGCAAAGCAAAATGAAAACGATAACTTTGGCAATTATAGGAGTATCACTATTTTTTTTAGGGTGTAGTGATTCAGATGGTTTAAGTGAAAATCAAACTATTGATACAAAAATGAAATTAGGTAAGGCTCTATATGAAGATACTTCATTATCTAAAAATAGAACGATGTCTTGTGCAACCTGTCATCACGAAGAGAGTGCTTTTGTAGATGAGCGAGAGAGCGATATCTTCCATATGGCAGCAAAAAGTGCTGATGACAATTTCATAGGTGATAGAAATGTGCCTACTGCGTCATATGCTTCTTTTACACCAGACTTTGGTACAGTGGAGGAAGATGGAGAGATTTTATTTGTAGGTGGTCAATTTCTAGACGGTAGATCCAAAAACCTCAAAGAACAAGCTAAATTACCATTCTTAAATCCTATAGAGATGCAAATGGAGAGTATAGAAGAAGTAATACATAGGGTTAGGGAAAATGATGATTATATCGAGGCACTTAAGACTTTATATTCTGAAAATATTTTTGATGATTATAATAAAACATTCGATGCTATCGCTGATGCTATCGCAACATTTGAAAAAAGTGATATATTTTCACCGTTTGATTCTAAATTTGATAGACATTTAGCAGGAACTTACATTTTAACTGCTCAAGAGAAAAGAGGAATGGATCTTTTTGAAGATGAGAAACGTGCTAATTGTATTGCATGCCATCCTGTTTTGAAAGAAGATGATACAGCAGGTCTTTTTACTGATTTTACCTATGATAATATCGGTGTACCAATCAATAAAGAACTAAGGTTGCTCAATGGTAAAGGAGAGAATTTTATTGATTTTGGACTTTTTGACAATCCTGATGTGAATGACAGTAATCTTAAGGGCGCATTTAGAGTAAGTACCTTAAGAAATATTGATGAAACAGGACCATATATGCACAATGGAATCTTCAAAGATCTAAAAACCGTTGTTCATTTTTATAATACAAGAGACGTGGAAGGTGCAATCAATCCTGAAACAGGTGAAGCTTGGGGAAAACCAGAAGTTAACACTACTGTAAATAGTGAAGAGCTAGGTGACTTGGGGCTTACCGATCAAGAAGAAGACGATATCGTTGCATTTATGAAAACATTAACAGATAAAAGATACGAAAAGTAGTCGTAGCCCTTTGCTGTTAACGAAAATATTTGAGAGTGTAACTCCAACTGTGTAAACCCCAAAAATGAAATCTATTTGATATAGTAATCAAAGATTGTTTATGAAGGATTTACACATGAGTTGACTTAAAGTGTTAGCTTGTTATATGTTATTTGGACTAAAAATCATTTTTATTGACCCATTAATGTACTAAATATGGCACTGATATTAATGTCAAGAGTAGATGTTTGCTCCTCATGGATTGCAGTTAGCATTACAGTACTTGTGCCATTGGGCACGGTAAGGGTAATTATAAAATCACCATTACTTTGCACTGTGCCTGTAGTCAAGCCAGATGTAAGAGCCGTCGCATTAGGGATATTACCAGTGATTGTGATAGCAATATTTTTAACGGCTGGAGCGATAATATCTCCTAGAGGAAGGGTAACGACTTCTCTTATAAACGGTACTTGTTGTTTTTGTTGAAAATTGACCCACTTTTTTGATGAAAAGTGACCCACCTAATGTAGGATAAAATCATAACACAATTTTATATATTTTCACCTCCATCTTCAAGTTTCTTTTCCTTTGAACTCTTCTTTTTACCAAATAACTCTTTCATCCTATAGCTAGGACCATTTATTAAAAAGGGATAAGCATGATGCAGTAATCTATCAAGTATTGCACTAGCTATAACTTCATCTCCAAATACATCTGCCCACTCCTCAAACGGTTTGTTTGACGTGATGATAGTTGAGCTTTTTTCATACCGTTTAGAGATGAGCCTAAAAAAGAGTGAAGCAGACTCTTTTTGAATATCAAGATAACCTATCTCATCAATTATTAATAATTCAATCCTTGAAGCTCTCTCAAGGTAATCAGCTAGTGTATTACTCTGTCTTGCAGCTATGAGCTCAGTTGTAAGTTCTTCTGCTGTTGTAAACTTTACTCTTCGTCTTTGCTTTGTTGCTTCAAGACCTATAGCAATTGCCAAGTGTGTTTTACCAACACCTGGAGCGCCTACGAAAAGTATATTTTTAGCATTGTCTAAAAAACTTAATGTTGATAACTCTTTTAAAAGTTTCTCATCGATGTTAGGCTGAAAGGAGAAGTCAAACATATCCATAGTAGCAACATAAGGAAATCCTGCTTTTTTAATCTTAGCATTAACACTTCTGTCAACTCTATCTATAATCTGTTGCTGTAACAGTTTATAGAGATACTCTTGATATGATATTTTTGTTTTAGTAGCATCCATCGCCATATTCTCATAATTATCTGATACTGATGATAATGTGAGGAGTTTACAATAACTCTCAATATTGGCACTCATTGATCCATGTTCTAACTGTATTGGTCCTGTTTTTCTCATCATAGTTTATAATCCTGTAAATTTCTTTTAACATCCCCCTTAGGAAGATTAACATTAAAGAGATGTATCTCATTCTCTTTTACTTTAGCTTGTTGTGTGATATATCCTTTAATAATGGTGGCATTAAAAAGATTGAGTGTAAAACACTCCTCCATCGCTACGATACAATCTTCATCAGAGTAGTACTCAAATAAATTTGCTATCTTATGCAGATGACTCGCTGGATTTATTCTTTTTTGCACTTTTACATTCTGGATGAAATTGTTAAGGTTTGTATAGGCTGTAAACCTTGTACTAAGTCTTGATACAGATACAGCAATTGAATCAAACTGTTCAGTTCTATATCCTTTGAAATGCTCTTTATTGAGAATCACTGCACCTTTGAGCAAAGAGATACTGTGTGATGCAATCAATTTATTTCTTGATGAAAATATTTGTAGTGTTGTACTGTAGAGTATTTTTAACCACACCTCTTTAGATGCAAAGTAGTGTGGAACTGAGTATTTATTACTTTTATAGGAGATGAGGCAATCAAGAGTTACTTTTCTAAACTCCTCTTTGAAGCCTACATATCTTCTTATTTCACCAGTTTGCTGGTCTATGGGTAGTGGATTTAGAGATAACAACTCTTTTTGCTCAAACATAATTTTAGTAATCTCTTTGGTAGTGCCGTGTAGCAGTAGATTTGTGTCATCTTGAAACTTTTGCAATCTTTGTCTGAGGTCATCGAAATCCCTAAACTCATTACCCATAATAAAGTGATTTTCAAGATAATCAAATGGTTTTTCAACCTTACCTTTACTCCAAGGATGCCCAGGAATACTCCTTGTTGGTTTAACACCATAGAATCCACAGAAGTGCATAAAGCGTTTGTTCCATACAAGGTTGTCACGAGATGCATTATCTATAAATACTTTTGCATTATCAACTTGAATACGCTCACACACTCCACCAAAAAGATGATAGCTCTCTTCAAGTGCATTTAGTACATCACTTTGAGTGATGCTTAGTGTAACTCCAAAGAATTTATACCTACTGTACCCTAAGATTGTTTGGTGGATATATATTTTTATTAGTTCACCACTTATTAAAACAGTGTAGTGTGCCCAATCAAACTGCATCTGTTCGCCTGGTGCAGTTTCATAAGATTTAAAAGCGTTTGGATTATTTCTTGAGAGTTCATTTGAAAGTGGTTTTAGTTCATTGCGTATATATGCATAAAGTGCATATTGGCTTCCTTGATACCCCTTAGATTCTATATCTTTGAGTATCCTAGATGCTTTTAGTTTTTTAGTCAAAAATGACTCTTTAATAAAACCTTCAAATGGCTCTACTTGCTCATTCACTTTAGTGACACCTTTATTATATTTAGGTGCTTCTTCACTAGCTAATGCTTTTTTTACAGTATTTCTACTGATACCTAAAAGCTCTGCTATTTTTCTCGTTCCTAGCTTTGGATTTCTAGCTCTAATATTTTTTATACTTACCCAATCTTCCATTCTTATCACTCCTCTTTCCTTCTATTATTTTTTATAACAGAAGTGTAGTTTATTTGCTACAGAGGTGGGTCAAAAGTTTTCAAAAAAGTGGGTCAATATTTTTCAAAAAAAACACTTCATTAAGAACACCCATTACTAAGTCTGTATCCATCGTATTTGATATTCTCCATGATAATATTGCCTTTGAGTACCAATCAATAATAGCAGCCATATAGACCATACCACCCTTAATTTTAATATA
>JAKISR010000018.1 GCA_021648465.1 Sulfurimonas sp.
TATTATGATAGTTTAAAAATTAATGATGAGGATTACACTAATTCTAGTGAAAATGTAGCATAGGGTAACAGGTGTTTAGGGAATTAGATTTTTGAAAAAGTTGTCTTGACAAGTTGGGGTAGTATAACCTATGAAAGCAAGATTTTAAGCAAACTATTAAAAGTACAATATCTAACTTCTCACAAGATATTTTTAGTGGACTTGATAAGCATTACGAAACATTAGATATAGAATCAAGTATGCAATTATCAGAAGCAGATATTACAAGTTTTTCAACCATAGATTCCCCTAGTGATTTACAACAGCATATAGACAGGATAACAGCTAAATTTCAAAATATAGAAACTCAAGTTTGAAAAATGAAAACATGAGTTTTACAAAATCATAAAATTCAAATGAAAGAACTTTTGGAAATAAAATCTGAACAAAAAGAGAAACAGAAAAAAGTTTTAGAGTTTCTTAAAAAGAGTGGTTTTGATTTAATACCAAAAGAGATTACAAATAGGATTATAAGAGAACTACAAAGTAATACACTAACTATTCCATGACTAGATTTGAGTGTAAAAAATATTGATATAAAAAACTGAATCTTCTGAGAAAGTGGAGCTTTTATTGACAAAGAAGCTTGATTGAACATAAGCTCAAAAATAAATTTAGTAAAATTTGTGAATAAAATAATAAGTTGAAATGTAGATGAGCCTTTGTCAGTTGAGGGTATTGCTAACTGAGTTACTATAGCTGACCCAAATTTTCTTAAACATAAATTTTTAGAAGCTGATGTAGTTGGTGGTATGGGATGGAATTATGGAAAAATTATTAAGAACTTAAAAAAGGTTAATTAGAGTCGTTTGAAAAAACGATTTTATTGTGTTTTAAAAATGCTAATTTTGGAAAACTAAAAAAGAATTTTTGAATTTGTATTTCACAATTGAAATTATGGTTACTAATAGGTTACTAAAATGATTTTTCTCTAAACTTAAAGTGATTTTGAAAAGTACTTTAAAGTTCGTATTTTAGGGGTTTGTTGATGGCTCCGGATGCTGGATTCGAACCAGCGACCAAGTGATTAACAGTCACTTATATCTAATTTCTAAAGTTTTCTTAAGTCTTCCAAATCTTTCTACATTCTCCTATAATAGGGTATAATTATGATACAATGCTTTTTATAGTCTTCCAATGTTTTCCAAGTATTTAACTAATCTAATTGGAAACTTTTCGGAAATAAAGTCAAGGAGTAGGATGTGGAAAAAATTCATAAAGAAACAAATTTTAAAAATATATATTACAGAGATACACCTAAAGGTAAAATATATTATGTATTACATCAAAGTAGAAAAAAAGTTATAGAGAAAGATATTTGTAAAGAAGGAGATGATATTTCTCCGCAGGAAGCCTACACAAAATATATTAACAAAAAAAATGCAATGCAACGACATCCTACCAAGTATCAAAATGTATTTTTTCGTGAATCCAAAACCAATGGTAAAAAAGATAAATCATATTATTTTACTCATAATGGTATTGAAACAATGGTAGGGAAAGATTCTCAAGGTGTTGGTGTTACATTTACATACCAAAAGTACACCGAAACAGTTAATAAATTACGCTTAGGAGAAGAACCTCCAATCAAAAGAAAGAGAAGAAATATAGTCACTTTTGATGATGCTTTTTCCTCTTATATAGTTCATGCAAAAACAGAGAAAAAAACTTGGGATAAAGATGAAGAACTCTATACCAATCATTTGAGTAGTTTTCATCAGAGAGAACTTGTTAGCTTGACTCAGATAGATTTTAACAACTTAAAAAATGAAAAGTTAAAAACACATGCAGAGAGAACTGTTACCTACATCTTAGCAGTTGCTCGTCAAATCATCAATTATGCCATTAACAGTGGCATAGTGAAGAATTATTCTAATCCAATTAGTAATGGTAAAGTAAAAGTTAAATCTAAACATAGCATTAGTAATGAAAAAACTGGCTTTTTTACTCGTGAACAAGCTGAACAATTACTTGAAAAACTTCAAGAGTACAAAGGCTCTACATCACATATTTATGAGCTTACGGTTCTTTTATTGCATAGTGGAGCAAGGTTTTCAGAAGTTACTTCCTTGACTTGGGATGATATAAATTTTAAGCAAGGCACTATCTATTTTAAATCTACCAAAGATGGTAATGAGAGACATATTTCAATGAGTAAACTTGTTGAAGAGGTCTTAAAATCACTTCCAAAAAGTAAAAGTGAGCTAATCTTATCTACATTTAGAGGTACTCAAATTTTACAAATGAATAAAAAATGGCAGCAAGTTGTTGATTCCATTATTCCAAATAACATAGTCACAGTTAAAAAAACTGATGATGAAGGGAATATGAGAGAGTTAAGTGATGCAGAAAAACAGTTGTTAAAAAAACAGATAAAAAAACGACTCACTACACATAGCCTTCGCCATACGCATGCTTCTTGGATGGCTATAAGCGGAAATTTTAACCTGATGGAAATCCGTGATGAGTTAGGTCACAAGAGTATTAAGATGACGGAACGGTATGCTCATTTACTTCCAAAAGATAGACATCGTAAAACTAATGAGTTATTTGATAATATTTAATTAGATTTTTTCAATACTATTAATTTAACTGCTTCACTTGGTTTCTTAATATATTTAATATTATTACTATCTTGATTAATAGCTTTAAGCTGAGCTTTTTCAGTTGGATTTTTAATATATACAATATTTGTACTATCTTTTTCAAGTGCTTCAAGTTGAAGTTCTTCACTTGGGTTTCTAATAAACTCTATGGAGCAACCATAATGTTTTACTGATTCTACCTTAACAGCTGAACTTGCTCTTTTTATAAAACGAAGAGCATCTGAATATCTCTTTACTGCTTCAAGTTGAACTTTTTCTGTCGGTTTTGTAATAAAACGAAAAGCATCTAAATCTCTTATAGTTGCTTCTAATTGCACTTTTTCAGTTGGATTATTTATAAATCGTATTGAATCACTTAATAAGTTTACCGCTAATAATTGCACTATTTCACTTGGATTTTCAATTAATTTAATAAAATTTGGATTTTGTGTAATCGCAAAGACTTGAACGTTTATAGTTGGATTTTTAATATACTTTAAAGCAGATACAGATTGTTTAATTGCTTCAAGCTGAATTTTCTCATTTGGATTTTTAATATACTTTATTGCCACTCCGCAATCTTCTATGTTATCAAGTGCATCATAAATGTCTAAAATTTTAAATTCATGTTTAGTTATAGCTGTTAATTGAACTAATTCACTTGGGCTATCAATAAATTCAATTGTATTACCACATCTTTTAACTGCTTCTAATTGTACTGCTTCACTTGGATTTTTAATATATTTTAAAGCAATAATATTATTTCTTACTGCTTCAAGCTGAACTTCTTCACTTTTATCGTTTAAGCATGCCATTGAACACCTTTAAAAAAAGATTAATAGATTTTTTCACATTATATTATAATATAAAAATAAAACGAGTATCTTCAAAAGCATTACTATTTTGCTTGGCATCAGTATAGAGTTTATTAAATATTTCTTGTGGGCTAACATCTAACTTTGAACTATGAATATAAATAAAAGTATTTGTTTGTACATATTATTAGAAATATTACTTAATTTTGCTAAAATATACTTAATTATATAATAAGGTATATTTTCTATGAATGAAGCTCAAACTCGTGCTAATTTAATTGATGATGAATTGATAAAGTGCGGATGGAATATTAAAGATATTACGAAAGTAGTTGAAGAGTATGAAATAGACCTTGATGATGACTTACCAAAGTTTTTTGACAGAACAAGACGCTATGTTGATTATGTTCTACTCAATAAAACGGGTCATATTATTGCTATTGTTGAAGCTAAAAGAGAAAATAAAGCCGTTGGTTCTGCTAAGACACAAGCAGAATACTATGTTAGAAGAATTAAAAACACTCAGGGCTTCGCACCATTTGTTTATATTACTAATGGACTTGAAATAGAATTTTGGGATACTGAAAATTATCCAATCAGAAAAGTTTTATCATATCACTCACTTGATGATTTGCAAACTTACAAAAAACGAAATGACAATAACATAACACTGTCTTCTGAACTACTAAACAAAGATATAGCAGGAAGATACTACCAAGTTAACGCTATCACTAAATCACTTGAAACTCTTACAGATAAACATAGAAGTATTTTATGGGTTATGGCTACTGGAACTGGAAAAACAAGAACGATTATATCTCTTGTAGATATTCTACTTCGTCAAGGTTTCATTAAAAGAGTTTTATTCTTAGCAGATAGAAGAGAGTTAGCCCGTCAAGCTATGGACAACTTCAAAGAGCATTTACCAAATCAATCACGAGAGAGAATTGAAACGGGAAGTTTTCAAAAAGACAAAAGACTTTATGTGTCAACTTATCAAACTATGATGAGCTTACTTAAAAAAACTGATATATCTCAGGGCTTTTTTGATTTGATTATTGCTGATGAAAGTCATAGAAGTATTTACAACTATTACGGACAACTATTCTTAAAGTTTGATGCCATCAAGTTAGGTCTAACAGCTACACCAGTTGATTTTATAGATAGAGATACCTTTCAGTTTTTTGGAACGGATAAAGGTAATCCAACTTTTGCTTATACTTATGAAGAAGCTATTAAAGATGAGTATCTCTCTGATTATGAAGTTATGAGTGTTCAGACTAAGTTTCAAGAAGATGGAATAAAGTTTGACTTACTTCCAAAAGAGGAACAAGAGAAACTTAAAAATAGTGGATATACAGCAGAAGATATAGACTATGAGGGTTCAACTATTGAGCGGATGGTAATCAATGATGATACCAATAGAAAAATATTAACTACCTTTATGAAGAACTGCTACTACCACCCTATAACTAATCTACCATCAAAAACTATAATCTTCGCAGTAAGCAAGAAACACGCTTATAGATTAGAACAATTATTCAATGAACTATTTCCACAGTATCACTCAAAAGTAGCTAAGGTCATTGTGTCTGAGCTAAACAATACAGAAGAACTTATCAAAGAGTTCCGAGATACGACAAGTGAATTTAACATAGCTATATCAGTTGATATGCTTGACACGGGAATAGATGTTCCAAGTATTATGAACCTTGTGTTTGCTAAACCCGTATTTAGTAGAGCTAAGTTTTGGCAGATGATAGGGAGAGGAACAAGACTTTATGATGAACAGTTTCATAAAGAGAAGTTTGTTATATTTGACTTTTGGGGTAATTTTGAATACTTTAATTCTAAGCCTGATGGATTTGAACCAAGCGAGCAGATAAGCCTAAATAGAAAACTATTCAATGAAAATATGATACTTCTCAAACAACTTCAAGGCGATGAATTTGAGTATGTAAAGCAAGAGATAAAATCACAGATAGAAGCACTTCCAAGAGATGATTATTTTATTAAATCAAAAGCTACTCTATTGTCAAAAGTGAATGATGATTTTTACAACAACATAAAAGCCAACCTTTTAGGACTTGGAAATATATCTGAGCTAATAGACAGAATAGAAGTTAAAGAACCACAAGAGCTACAATTTAGAGTAAAGATTAAGAAGCTTCAAAATGTTAAAATCAAAGAAGATACAAAAGCGATAGAGAGCCGTATTAACTCTATCTTGGTTGATATTGAAAAGCTACGAATAAATAAAAGCTTGTCAATTATAGATGACAACATAGAGCTACTTGATAAGCTAAGTGATGGTAAGTATTGGTATGAGTTAGACTTTACCAATACAAACGAAATAACGAACATCATCGCACCACTCATGAAGTATAAATCAAAGGCTGAAATCGTTGTAGGGCATTTTGACTTAGAGGATTTTATTGATACAAGTAAAATCAAAACTGCCAAACCATTAAATCAAAGTGTTGATTTGGAAGCTTATGATGAGCATATACTTCAAGTAATACAGAGACTTGTAAATGAAAGTCCTACATTACAGCAGTTGTTTGTGGGTGGAGAGCTTCAAGGTAAAGATATTGAAGTATTAAAAGATGAGCTTTTAAAAGAAAATATAGAGGTAGAAAAACTAAGTGAATTATTTGAATGTAAATCAAATGATATAGTAGATATATTCAAAGCAATCATTAGTAAGAAAGAGTATAAACTTCCATATCTTTTAGATGCTTTTTTATCAGAACATAAACTAAGTTCAAATCAAATAGACTTTATAAAAGCTATTAAGCATTATGTAGAAGAGAAGCACGATATACAAAGAACTGATTTAGTAAAAAATCCATTTACTAAGTTTCATAAAATGGGAATACAAGGAATGTTCAAAGGCTCACTTATGACTGAGCTTGTAGAGATAATAGATGATAAAGAGGAAGAGGCTTAATGCTTGATAAGATAAGTAATCATATTGAAAATCCAATTAGTGGAGATTGGGGTAGTGATGTAGATGAAAAAACAGAAAATTTTACATTCGTATTAAGAACAACAAATTTTACAAATATTGGCAGAGTCAATTACTCAGATGTTGTAAAAAGAGATATTTTTTCATTTGTAGTAGATAGAAAACGATTAAAGAAGAATGATGTAATTATTGAAAAATCTGGTGGAAGCGATAAAATACCCGTTGGTAGAGTTATATTTTTTGATATTGATGAAGATAACTATATGTGTAATAATTTTACAAGTATATTAAGATGTAAAGATACATTAAACTCAAAATACTTATTTTATTATTTATTTAGAAATCATAAGCATAGGATTACGGTTTCTTACCAAAACAAAACAACAGGTATTAGAAACTTACAATTAAAAAGATACCTAAATACTAACATTCCAATCCCACCACTCCCACAACAAGAAAAGATAGTAAAAGTTCTTGATATTAGCTCACAGTTGATAGAGAAACAAAAAGAGCTTATAGCAGAGTATGATTTGTTCTTAAAATCAAAGTTTATAGGGATGTTTGGCGATATTAAAAATAATCCTTATAATTTTGATATTGAACCACTTTCAAAATTTGGAAAAATTATTACGGGAAATACACCACCAAGAAAAGAGCTTGAAAATTATGATGATGATTTTATAGAGTGGATTAAAACTAATAATATATCTTCAAATAAACTATATATAGCAACAGCGAAAGAATATCTATCTGAGTTAGGTATGTCAAGGGGAAGAACATTAGAGAAAGGTGGATTACTAATAGCTTGTATTGCCGGAAGTATTAAGTCTATTGGTAGTATAGCAATGACTGATAGAAAAATTACTTTCAATCAACAGATTAATGCTATACAACCAAATAAAGATGTAAATTCATTATATTTGTATTGGCTTATAAAGTTGAATAAAAACTACATACATACATTTGCTACTTCAAGTATGAAAAAAATGATTAGTAAAGGTGTATTTCAAGAGATACCATTTATTAAAGCACCTTTTGATTTACAAAATAAATTTTCTGATATAGCATCAAGAATAGACACTATTAAGAACCAAGAAACTCAAAAGTTAGAATATTTAGAAACACTTCATAAAAGTCTCATGGATAAAGCCTTTAAAGGAGAAATAAAATGAAATACCCATTGAATGAGCTAAGTTCGGGAGAATTTGAAAATGTTGTGGCTTCAATATGTGAAGAGATATTAGGTACTGGAATTATTGTTTTTTCAGAAGGAAAAGATGGTGGTAGAGATGCGAAGTTCACTGGAAGAGCAAACTCATTTCCAAGTGAAGCTTCTCCTTGGGATGGTAAGATAATTATACAAGCTAAACATACTGTAAAAATTGGAGCAAGTTGTTCTGATAGTGATTTTTCGACTACATTGAAAAAAGAAGTATTAAGTATTAAAGATTTAAAAGATGATGAAAAATTAGATTACTACTTCATTTTTACCAATAGAAAGCTCTCAGGACTCCAGGATCCAAAAATTGAAGACTTTATAACAGATGAATTAGATGTTGAAAATGTTGTAATAGGTGAAGAGAGAATACAAAAATGGCTTCATGACTATCCTTCTATTGTTAAGAAAAATAATCTCAGTAGATTATTATTGCCCTTAGAATTTTATGAAGAGGATTTAAAAATTTTGATTACAAGGTTCTCTGAAATAGATTTCGACGGCGAAGAACTACAAGAAATTACAAGAAACAACGACAGAATACCAATTAGTGAAAAAAATGATTTAAACAAATTAAGTCAGGATTATTTTAATAGTATATTTAAAAAGTCAATGAATGATTTTAGCAAGATAGAAACATTTATAAAAAATCCTAAGAACAGAGAAATTCAAAATTTTTATGATAATACAATAGATGATATACAGTCAAAGATACTTGTGAAAAGAAGTGAATTTAGTACTTTTGAAGAGATTATAGAGTACCTCTATGATTTCGTTTTTCAGAACCATTCAGATGAGTTAAAGAATGATAGAAGACTAATAAGAACATTTTTACATTATATGTATTTTCACTGCGATATAGGAGTGATGGAATGAGTATATTAAAACCATCTAAACATACAAATTTACACTATTCAGTGGTAAATATATCAGCAAATATAATAAAAGTTCTTAAAGAAAATGAGATAATAAAATATTCAGATTTACTTGATACTCTAAAATTTAAAATTGGTAATGATGTGAGTGAAGTATTTTTATCAAGTTTAACTTTTTTATACATTATGAAAAAAATTGAGTATATTGAAGAGTTAGACTCACTAAGGTTAAATAATGAAATTATGTAAAATATATTCTAATGAAGCATTTCATGATGTGAAGTTTTCAGATGGGCTAAATGTAATAATCGGGAATATATCTAATCGTGATGACTCTGAAAAAGATACTCATAACTTAGGTAAATCGCTCTTACTTGAAGTAATTGATTTTTTATTGTTAAAAGGAATTAAAAATAAAGAAAAGTACTTTCTGACTAAAAATGATATTTTTTCAAATTATGTATTTTTTGCAGAAATTGAATTAAATGATGGGCAGTTTTTAATCATAAAAAGAGCAGTAGCAAACAATACTAAAATATCATTCAAGCTAAACAAAACAAAGCTCACAAACTTTGATGTAGATATAGACAACTGGAATGAAGTAGAATTAGCTATAAAAAAAGCAAAAGACTATTTGAATGATTGTTTAGCTTTTGATGTATTACCAAGCTGGGAGTACAGAAAATCATTGACTTACTTCATGCGACATCAAGAAGATTTTATTGATGTATTTAAGCTTAGTAAATTTCAAGGACCTCATAAAGATTGGAAGCCAATGGTTTTTGATTTACTTGGGTTTGATGGTTCTTTGATTAAGGCAAAACTTGAACTTGAAGAAGAGTATAAAGAACTTAAAGACAAAATAACATTACTTGAAACTGAGAATAAAGTTTCTCAAAATGATGAAGATAAAATTAGAGGTTTAATTGATATAAAAAAAGATGAACTTTTAAGTGTGTCCTCACAAGTAGATAGGTTTAATTTTAATGAGAGAGACAATAAGGAAAAAAGCGTACTCGTAGATGACATTGAAAATAGTCTTAAAATTGCTAATACTCGTCATTATGCGATAAAACACGAAATTTCAAAGATAGAACAGTCCTTGGTAGTAGGTATAGATAATATTGATATGGAAGAAATTACTTCTATTTATCAAGAAGTAGAAATGTTTTTTCCAACTGAATTGTTAGCTGAATTTGACAAAGTAATAGAGTTTAATAAGAGTATCACTCACGAAAGAAACCAATTTTTACAAGAAAATTTAAGTGCTTTACGAATTGAAAATATAGAGATAGAAACCTCACTGACTGAGCTTGAAGAAACTAAGTCAAGTATGCTTGTAGATTTAACAGATAAAGACTCTTATGAGAAGTTTAAAAAATATCAGAAGCAACTTGCAAGGATAGAAGCAGAAGTTATAATATTTGAGGAGAAGCTACACAATATAAGTAAAATGGCTCAAATGGATGATAAATTGAGTGGTTTTACAGATGCCATTAAAATAAAAATTGCTGAACTAAATCAAGCAATATCTCAACAGCACCACAAAGAGATAAGAAAATTATTTAATCAGTTTACAACTAAGATTTTAAATACTCCTGCTATCTTGTCAGTAAGAACAAATAAAGAAAATAATATTGAATTTGAGGCAGAGTACCAAAGTAAAGATAGTTTAGCATCGTCAGATTTAGCAAGTGGAAATACCTATAAAAAGATTTTATGTGCCGCATTTGATGTATCACTTTTACAGCATTATAATGATAAATCATTTTATAGATTTACTTATCATGATGGTGTTTTAGATTCTCTTGATATTAGAAAGAAAGAAAACTATATTGAATTTGTGAGAAGCTTGGTTAAAGAGTTTAATGTTCAATATATCATTACAACAATTGAATCAGAAGTTAATCAGTTGAAAGAAACATTTAGTATTACAGATGCTGAGATATGTCTTACTCTATCAGATGAGTCTTGTGAAAATAAATTATTTAAACAATGTTTTTAGGTATTAGAAGTAGATAATGGATTTATTTAAACAAGAAATTGCTGATGATAAGTTACACCCTAACTATATAAGCTTATTGGAACATACTCCAAAAGAAGATAGAGAAATTTTAAATGAGTGGATTGAAGGGTTTCCTGATAGAGATAATAAGTTTGTTAAAGAGTTTCAATCAACTTTTAATTCAAGTTTTTGGGAAATTTATTTATATAAACTATTCAAGGACTTAGGATTTGAATTTAATTGGGATTACTCAAGACCTGATTTTTTTTTAAAACATAATGATATTGAATTTATTGTTGAAGCTACAATTTCAAGTAATGCTAAAAATGAAAAACCTGAATGGGAAAAAGAAGATTTATTAAAGCGTTATGATGGTTACTTAGAAAGTATGAATGAAAAAAATATTTATTCAATAATTCGATTAGCCAATTCTTTTATAAGTAAGTTTAGAAAATATAAAGAGTACAAAACTCTTGCTCATGTAAAAAATAAACCTTTTATTCTTGCTATGGCACCTATGGAACAACCCTTACACTATCATCAATATGATAGACCTATAATGGCTTTATTATATGATTTTTATTTAGATGAAGAAGAGTATATGAAAAATCCTGAAAATCATCCTAATGGATTAGTTGATAAAAGATTATACTCAGTAGAAAAGGACAATGGAAGTGAAATAGAGCTTGGTATGTTTATTGATGATAGGGCAACAGAGATAAGTGCTGTATTGTTTAATCCAGTAGCAACATTTGCAAAAGTTCAAAATATGAGAAAAGACAAAATGGGTCTGTTCGCTCATCACTGGGTTACAAAAGACAAGCAACAAGTTCAAACTACTGATGTGCAAGAATTAATAGAAGATGGTCTATTTATATTTCATAATCCTTATGCTAAATACCCATTGGATAGAAATATATTTAAACGAGATAGGGTGTGTCAAGTTTTCATGGAAAAAGATACACTAATAATAGAACAAGATTTTGGCGAAAAACATTTATATGGTCGTATGACAGTTGGAATAAATATAGTTGATAAAATAGAAGATGGAGAAAAAGATAATGGCAATCTTTAAATTTAATAATGATAATTTTGAAAAAGTAGAGCAGACACAATTTTCAAGTGAAGGTATCTTAGAAAGACAACATATTCAAAATGCTTTGAAAAAACAGATAGAAGTTATAGCTTCTGATATATTGATAATATCAGAAGAGTTCTCTGAGTGGAGTGACAGCAAAAGAAGAATAGATTTACTTGGTGTTGATAGGCTTGGAAATATAGTTGTAATAGAACTCAAAAGAACTGAAACTGGTGAGCATATGGATTTACAAGCTATAAGGTATGCTTCAATGGTTTCCACTTTAACATTTATCAGAGCTATTGAGATATTTAGTAAGTATCTTCTAACAATTGCAAGTGAATTAAATGCCGAAGATGAACTATCAAGTTTTGTTGGCGACAACATAGAAAACTTTGCGTCTGATGTGAGAATAATTTTAGTGTCAAGTGATTTTTCAAAAGAACTTACAACTTCTGTTATGTGGCTTAATGAAAGAGATTTAGATATACGATGTTATAGACTTATTCCACATAAATTAAATGATGAAATTTTAATTGATGTTCAACAGATTATCCCACTTCCAGAGGCAGAAAGTTATCAAGTAAAAGTTAGAGAACAAAAAGAAGAGAGAAGAGAAGCACGAAAAGGAGCGAGAGATAATACAAAGTATAGCTTCAATGGAGAAAGCAGTCTTGGTAAGAGAGGTATTGTTAGAGCAATATGGTTAAAGTATATAGCAGATAATCCAACTGCATCGTATGAAAAACTTACACAAGATTTCCCAAGTGATATAAGGGGTCGTTTGTTTGTTGAACTTGAACAAGCACTTGAACAGCAAAAAAGAGACGGAAACGGCTTGTCAAGATATTTCATTGAAGATGATGAAATGCTTCATATTGGAGATAAAAAATATACTATTTCTAATCAGTGGGGCAAAGGCAATATTGAAAAATTTTTAGAGTATGCGAGTAAATTAGGTTATAAAATTGAAGAGGCTTAAATGAATCAGTATGTGAATGAATGGCAAGAACTTAAAATTTTATTTTCAATAAAAAAAGAAAAAAGAATTGACAATGGAAACAGTACAGACTGGGGTAATTTAAATCAAATTATATTAGGAACAGCCCTTGTAGCAGGTTGTAAACTTTTAGAACAAGCAGATTTGAAATATTCAGATGCCAACTCTACTTTATTATTTAAAATGAGAAATGCTTTTATTCATAACGATAATGATATATCTTTATATAATGGAGTAAGAGAGGCAAATAGTGGTGCGGAGGCTTTAGTAGATAATTTTATTCATCAACATGGAAATAAATATTTTGAAAAAGACAGTAATAAGAAAATCATATTTAATGAAAAAATTATACATTTTATTACGATGACATTAATAGAAAATTATTCAGAAATCTAAGGAAAAATAATGTTTGTAAGAAGTGAAGTAAAAAGTAAAATTGATAGTATTTGGAATAAATTTTGGAGTGGTGGAATAGCTAATCCTTTAAATGCCATTGAACAAATTACAGCACTAATATTTTTAAAAATGTTAAGTGAAAAAGATAATCAAAAAATCTCTCAATCTTCTTTTACGGGAGAAGATTATGTATCTATTTTTGAAGATAACAAAGCTGCTAAATGGGATAACTTCAAAGAGTTAGATAGTGAGAGTATGCTTGAAACTGTTAGAGATGTAGCATTTCCTTTTATCAAAACTTATAACGAAGGTAGTGAGTTCAACAAATCACTTAAAGATTTAGCATTTATCATTACGAAACCCTCTCTATTAAGCGAGACGGTTGAAGCACTTGAAGAGGTATTCAATCTACTTGAAGTAGATGATAATGGTTTTATGGACAGTTTAGGGGATATGTATGAGTATCTTTTAAGTGAGATAAGTTCAAGTGGTAAGAACGGACAGTTTAGAACACCAAGACATATAATTAAAATGATTACAGAGCTTGTAAATCCACAAATTGGCGAAAGAGTTTTTGACCCGAGTTTAGGAACAGCAGGATTTTTAGTAAGTGCTTATACTCATATGCTTCAACCATACACAGATGAAGATGGAAAGTTAGGAGCTAATTTAACTGATAGTGATTTATGGGATAAACTTTCTAACGATACTTTTTTTGGTAATGACAGCGATATAAGTATGATAAGAATATCTATGATGAATATGATGCTTCATGATATAGAAAATCCACATATAAAACAAACTGATACACTCTCAAAACGATATACTGAAAAAGATAAGTATCAAGTTGTATTAGCAAACCCCCCGTTTAAGGGGAGTATTGATAAAGAAGATAAAAGTGAAGATTTTAGTATCAGTTCTACTAAGACCGAACTTCTTTTTGTTGATTTGATTTCAAGGGTTTTAGATATTGGTGGTCGTTGTGGTGTGATTATTCCTGATGGTGTTCTCTTTGGTAGTTCTAAAGCTCATAAGACACTTAGAAAACACTTGTTAGAGAACAATGAACTCAAAGCCGTTATATCTATGCCAAGTGGAGTATTTAAGCCTTATGCGGGAGTATCAACAGCAGTCTTAGTTTTTGTAAAAGGTGGCTCAACTGAAAAAGTTTGGTTCTATGATATGGAAGCTGATGGATATAGTTTAGACGACAAACGAAATCAGATAGAACAAAATGATATACCAAATATTATTGAGCAATATAATAATAAAGATAGTGACGACTATAAGGCTACTAAGAAACATTTTTTTATTGATGTATCTGATATAGTGGAAAATGATTATGACCTATCTATTAACCGTTATAAAGAGATTGAGTATGAAGAAATTGAATATCCACCTACTGCTGAGATTTTAGGAAATATTGAAACTCTCACAAATAGCATTAACAGTGATATTAAAGAATTAAAAAGTATGCTCTGATATTTCTCGTTGGCTATATAAAACATCCACTAAAAAGCCAATATAAGCCATATCTTTGAGAAGCTTTTTTTCCTTTTCTATATAATTACCATTAATAAGGTTACTTAAACTTATATGGTTTTGAACACCTTTGTTTCTCATGAAAAATTTGTTTAAATCATCTTCAAGGTCATTTGTAAGATATTCATAGTGTCTATTTACATATTCAGAATAATTGTTTCTAAACACCACCATGTCTTTATCTTGTCTATAAATTTCTTCATTTTCATAATCAACTCTACTTATGATATTTTGTGCAATATTTATGAAGAATTTATATTCAAATTCTTGTGCTTTTGTACGAAACTCACTTAAATTATTCAATTCTTCACTGATGAAATTTTGGTTATACATTTTATCAAGGAAATATTCGCCATATTCTAAATTTGATTGTATGCTGTAAGAATTTCTTAGATAAGTTAAATAAATATTACTTTCATTATATTGCTCAAATACATTCCCAAAACTAATTCCCTCTTCATTGAATTTTTCTTTCATATGGCTCGTATAGTTAAAGTCTCTATCTTGGTCAGTTCTATCCAATCTATTTAATATAAGTAATGTGGGAATTTTACGAGATGAAGCATATTCTATATATTTTAAAGTTTGTATCGTTGCCGTCATACTCTCATAACCATATTCAAATGGAATTATTATTAGTTTAGCATTATGAATAAACTTTTTAGTGTAGCGTGTTTCAATATTTGCACCAATATCAAATATCCCTCTTTTTACACTTGCAGTAATTTTATTAACTTGGGGAAAGAGAAGTTTATGTTCCTCATCAAGCATAAAATTATTTTTATCTACAAATATTGGCAGATTAAATAATCTACCCAAATTATACGTTAGCAAAGTACAACCCGTACCGTGCTTTTTATTCATAACTAAAATCATAATATTAAAAATACCTTAAAAATATTGTTCTATACGCTCTATTGAGTATTTTACAGTGTTTTTTATTAATTAAACCCCATATTATAGGCATATGAGGGCTTAGAAGTCCTAAAAATATTTATGTTTTAATTACACCATCAAACAAAGGAAGCAAAAATGAAAACAATAAACATCGAAGAAACTATTTTACAAGACCTTCAAAACAGATACAAAAAGTCTGTATTAAATAAGAAGGAGTTAGCACACGAGCTTGGAATGTCAGTTGGTGCCATTTCAAACTATATTTGTAAAGGCTATGGATGCCCAAGGTTTATTAAGGCAGGTCCTGCAAAAAATGCACCAGTTTTATTTCCACTAATAGAAGTTGCTAACTATCTATCAGAAGTGATGGAAGTAGCTTAGACCTACTTTTAAGAGCATATCGGGTGCTTTTAATCGTGGTTCTAAACTCAACAAATAATAAAGGATATGCAAATGCAAAAAAATAGAATTATCAAAGTCGTTACAAGCGAAATTGAAATTATTACTCGCCACTACACTTATGAAGTAGTAGTTGATGAAAACATTTCAGATGAGTTCATTGAAAAGATGGATGGACTATGCGGTTATAGAGAGATGTATGAAGAGTTAAATAAACACAACTCTAAATTAATCTCTAAAACAGATGGTAAGCAGTATCCGTCTGATGATAATTTTTCATCTTATGTGGATGAAGTAAAAGTTCTAAATCAACTTGCATGGAGCCTTTAAAAAAAAGGTTCTTTTGTCATTACAATTTTCTTTGAGCCTTTTTTGGATGGTTCAATCGAGATTGCAATCTAAATAAATGTCGCTCTTTAGGGAGTTAGCCAATTAAAAATAAAGGACAATATAAATGAATGAATTATCAAGAAAAACAAAATATCAAAGTAACCAAGAGTCAGTAATGCAGAGTAGTAAAAATTTCTACTCTTTCAAGGGATTTTCAATAGATGTATTAAATTACAACAAAAACTATTTTGAGAGTTCAAAACAGCTCTTAGAAGCCTACACACTTGTATTTGCTGATTATTTTGAGAAATCAATAATAAATGCAATCTCTTTTATAGATTTTTTAAAAGATAGTGTTGAGAACAACTATATGTTGTGTGACATTATCAGAGAGTGTGATTTCAGCATCAAAGATGAGCATATACTTTTTCAAGATACTGATAGCACTGATATGGACTTAATAAATATGGGGCAATTTATTTTTAGAAACTGCAAAATTAATGTTTGCGGCTCTTATATGTTTATAGAGGATTTAACAACAAATATAAAATATTTTTACTATGGAGATTAAGCTTAAACCTCAATCTGCTTTGAGCCTTTATATAAAGGTTCTGAGGAGCTTGACTCCAAAAATAAAATAATGCATAAAGGATAAAAAATGCAACACTTAATACAACATAAAAACCTGTCTGAGGTTACTATAAATTTCACGACACAGATGAAGTTAAAAGAATACTTCTGCTACATAGCAAATCATATATCAAATGATTACTATTGCACTCCGTGGGAGAGTGTAAACTTGGGAAAGGGTTGGTTCTATCTTCTTAATACGAGTAAAACTTTTGATATTAATGAAATTATAGTGAGTAATAAAACATTTAGTTATCTCGTGAATTACATTGTTTTTAGCAATATTAACAAGATGCCACAAAATGAGGGATTAGAGGAAAAGCACCTAAATAATGAAGCTGCGTATATTTTAGAGAACTTAATGAACTCAATAGAATTGATATTAAATGAAGAAGAGCGTTTTCAATTCTATAAACTCATAGATTAGACTGAAAGTTCAGTCTGCTTTGAGCCTTTGGCTAAAGGTTCATGGGAGATTGCAATCTAAACCCAAGTGCCTCTATTGGCTAAAATTTATAAATACATAAAGGAAATAACAACTATGGAAAATAAAAAATTACTAAGCAGATATGAATTAATCCCCACACTTATAAAAGCAACATCATTTGAAGTTGTTTTTATCAAGAAAAATGGAAAAGAACGCACTATGAAGTGCCGATTTGAAAGTACTCGTTATATTGAACAAAGTATTTTAACGGTCTATGACCTTGTTAAACAGCAGTACCGCTCTATCAACTTTAAAACTTTAAGTCAAATTATTATTGAAGATATGGTTTATAAAATTATCTCAAAAGGTAAGTTTCTACTTCTTGGTAATAGAAAAGATAAGATTTTAGAGAACATTCAAGAAATAATTAGCGATGATATTTCAGTACTTAACTCTTGGACTTATACAGAGTTATTAAATTTATACGATGAATTGAAAAATATCACTGTTGATTATGACTTAGAAGCGGTGAAGGCACTTTTTGAGTATGCATATGAGACTGGCTCAATTGATTTTGATATGAGTATGGTTACTGATGTTATAGAAGGAAATTTAGAATTTATTCCCCGTGTTACACTAAAGCAAGTTCTTAAGATGGGTATATCTTCTCTATGTATTCCACTACCTGATTATATAAATGACTCTTACATTAACTATGATTATAATATGGAAGATATTATAGTGTATTACTATGAAGCTTCAAATGGTGTGCTTCAAGTGAAGAAAGTTTAGGCAACTTGACTATGAACATTTTTAATAATTTATCAAGTATGAAATATTTACTTGCCAATAAACTAACAGCAGATGACCTTACAAAAGAAGTAGAATATTTAATCTCTAACTTCCTTGTGGTTGGTTCATTAAATATGATATATGCTAAAGCAGGGATGGGTAAGAGTTTCTTTACTCTTTCTCTCTCCCTTGCACTAATAAAAAGTAGAAGTATCAAACAGTGCATATATCTTGATGCTGACAATTCTCTCACTGCATTAAAAAGTAGAGGTATTGACTTACTTATCGAGAAATATCCTGAGTTAATTTATATTCATAGTTCAAAATTTGATATTAGCCCACAGGAGATATTAAACAAGCTCTCTACTGATGCCAAGCAGAATAGTAATGCTTTTGAAGATACCCTTTTCATTTTTGATAGTATCCGCGATTACATCGGAGGCGATATGAATTCTGACCGTGATATTATCAAGATTATGCAACAGCTTAAAGATTTAAGAGAGGCAGGAGCAACAATAATCTATTTACATCACACTACAAAAGACAGTGATACAGATACACCTTTATTCAAAGGAAGCACAAGCTTTATTGACTCCGTAGATTGTGCCTTCTCACTAAGTTCAAAAAGAACAGAGAATAGATTGAATTACCAGTTATTAGTCACTAAAGACCGTCTTTCTGTTGAAGATTGTGCCTTTGAACTTGACACTACAACTATGATACTTCAATCTGAAAATATGCAAATAGCACAACTGAGTGAATATGAGATTGCATTTGTAGAGAAAGTTCAAGAAAGTTTGAAGTTTTGGGGAAAAGATGGAGTTAAACAAACACATTTATTAAGAAGCATTAATAAGTCTTCTGATGATAAAACAGCTCGTAAATACTTACAAAAGTTCAATGGCGAATTTTGGAAAATAGAAAAAAGACCACAAGAGAATAATGCCTCTTACTACTTTCCTCTCTCTGAACCAAACTTACCTAACTTACCACTCCCCCAATCTGCGTGACTTTGGTAGTGTAGTTTGACATGACGAAGAGTCATGCCAGTCTCTACTTAATACAATAATTTTATAAAAAATAAAATTCTTCTCCAAATCATTATAATCTAAATGTAACAAATCATACACAAGGATATAAATGCATTTATCTATCAACACAACCGTAAAATTAAAGGTCACGGGGCTAAAAGCCTTTAACAAAACAGAAAAGAAACCACAAGGGCATAAACTTCAAGCTCGATTTTCAAGAGATGAAGGTGGATTATCTCAATTTGAAATTAAAGTTTTTGAACTCTCAGAAGTTGCTGCTAAATCATTCAAGGGTAAAACTATACTACTTGAAAACTGTTCTGTTTTCAGACCAGACCAAGAATACGCACCATCTTATTGGAACTCACTTTCTCAACCAGTTGAAATTAGAGAAAATATCTCAAAACCAATTGTCAATACTATCGTTACTGGTACAGTTGAAGCTATCGAACCGTTTAAAGGCGAAAAGATGAGTGGATACAGTCTCTACTTCATAGGCAATACTGACGATTCTGAAACCATCTACACCGTCAAGATTCCGAATTTAGATGAGTCAGGTGCAAAACTGTATCTTCAAAAAGATATAAAAATAGAGCAATGTAAGCCTCTTAACAAAACATCATACATCTCAGAAGAGAAGCCAACACTACTTCAAAAACAAGCTCAAAAAGATTAAGCATCAGAGAGCAAGAGAGATGAACGAAGATAACAGTAAAAAAATTGATGAAACTCAAAAGACAACTGACAATATATTTGAGTTCCCCTTCTATAATAGGAAGGGAAAGCTTCATCGCCAAAAAGTGAGTCAAATAGCTTTATTGATATATTTGGTCACGGTTTTTATTGTTTATAATATTGGTTCTTTTATCTACCACTTCTTTACAAGTGGTCTCAATATATTTGCACACTATGGCTCTTTTATAAATCAGACAATAACACTTATAAGCAACCGTTTTGCAGATTTTAAAATATATGGAATTAGTTTGTTATCGAGTAATGACATTATTATAATGGTAACTCTTCTTTTTTTACCCCTTATACCAGTTGGCTTATTTATAAGATGGGTTTTTAAAAAGTCTCGTATTCAAGCAAATCTTGCCTCAGTAGGCTTAGAGCATTACTATCTGCAAAAAGTAGATAAGAAACAAAATATTTACATCTTCAAACTACTTACTGGCTATCGCATGAGCTACGAAATATTTATAAGTGAGTTCGATAATTTAAAGCAATTATTTGGAGAGGGAGATATGACATACAGCCGTTACAAGTCGGATATGGTAAAAGTGCAATTCAAAGATGAACTCATAGATATTGATGATGTTAAAGAATCCAATACAAAAAAATTATCACTTTCAAAACTACTCAAACCAAATAAATTACTCCTTGGTGCAACATCTATAAGAGCTGATGTTATATTCGCAACGGATAAAGAAGAAGGTAACGGTTTATTAAACGGTCACTGGCTCATAGTAGGTGCAAGTGGTTCTGGTAAGTCAGTGAGTGTTAAAAGCTTCTGTATGAATTTCTTACTTCCTCAAAATTATACACATATAGATGATATATTTGTAATAAATTATAAACAATCAAGTGACTATAATTTTTTAAAGTCTCTTAATAAAGTTCACTATGCACAAGATATAAAAGACTCTCTCAAACTTTTAAAAAAAATACAACTCAATATGTTCAACAAGTATTTACATAACTCAAAACACGACCAAGATAATTTTACTGCTACCCAAACCATAGTAATTATAGACGAGATACAAACACTTCCTGAAATGCTTGATTCAAAAGGATTACATAAGATAGAACGAAACTCCATTCAAGAAAGTTTATCTATTATTGAATCGCTTGGAAGTAAAGCAAGAGCATCAAATATCTCACTGATGGTTATCCTCCAAAAGGGAGATATAGCCTCACTTCCATCAACAGCTTTTAGACAAAACCTAAGAAATCGCTTTATGCTTAAACAAGAAAATAATATATCTGCTTCACTGGTCATTAATAATGAAATTTTAGAAAGAGAAAACATAAAACCTCTTGACTTAAAGCAGGGTCAATTTATCTACCTTGACACTCTAAGAAATGAGCTACAAAGAGGTCTTACAATCTTCCCTGATACAGAGATAGATATAGATATGCTCAATAACTTGAAGTTTGGTACAGATATACAGTTAGTAATGGATGAAGTGTCAAAAAACAAATCAGCTTCACTCAGTGCAATTCAAAAGCAAAAAGATGAACTTACAGAGTTAGAAAGTAGTGGTAAAAAGACTTACTACGATGGCTTTGATGATGTAGAGAACGAGGAGAGAATAGAGGATGAAACTACTGATGATATTTTAGATGAAGTAGATTCACTTCTAAATATTTCAAAATAATCTTAAATATTTTTATACTAAAAGAAAACAAGTGAGGTAATTATGTGGCTCAAAGAGACAATCGAAAAACGATACTTAAAATATTTAGAAGAGTTTTACTCTCGTGCTGATAAGAGGTTTATGTTAAAAAATGGAGTGCAAACCTTTCACTCCTATACCAATTTAAACCAGTACCATCTTGTAGGGTATGTAGTGAAATCTTATAATGTAAATGGTACTACATTTTTTGAACTAAGAACAGCAAGCAATGATACTCTAACTATTACTGCCCCAAAATATATAGATGCAGAGAGTTTAGAATATCAATCAGTTTTATGTGAGGGAGTAATAGAGCATTGCACTGGAATTGTAGATAATAGTATATTTGAGAGAACTTGTTCTAAAGTGACGCTTTTATAGATGGGCTTTTTTACTCAAAAGGAGTGCCAACAGTGCTTATTATATGAAAAAGAGATAGATGCTCTTACTATCAGAAATAACCAGTTCGAGAGGGCTTTAAGAAAGCTAAAACAGCAATATGATGAGGCACAAACGCAAGAAGTAGAGATAAAAGATGTTGAAAATGAAAATATAGAGAATATCTCTCCAGTTGAAATAGATGAACTGTTCCAAAATATAAAAACTTCATCATATGATAAGGATGTTAAAAGATACTTACGCTCTCTTTTAATGCTAATCAAATCTTCATATAATCCTTCTCTTCATAAATATTTATTATCACAACTAAACTAAAACACAATGAGCTGAGTCAAAAATGCGAAGCAGTTTTTGGCGATGTCAGTTGTGTTTAAAGAGGCACAAAGTGGCTCTCTTGAAGTACTTAATAAGAACTGTCGGGTAATAATTCACAAATTAGAAAATTTATTTTTATACTCATATGGAGTTCATGAGAAGGATAGTAATGAGTAAAAAAAGACTTGAAATGTTATTGGAAGAACACGATGCACTATTTGACTATTACATTGATGTTGCAAAAGAGAAAGAACAAAAACAAAATTCTTATGTCGAGCAGATAAACATTACTAATCAAAAAACTGGCGAAATCTTTCAGATGCAACACTCACTTCAAAAGAAGATGATTGAAGAGCATAATATCTTAGAACAGAAGATAGGATATATCCACTACTTAGCAAAACAGCAAGACTTAACAGAGGTGTTTTTTCTCACAATAACAGCACCATCACAATATCATCCATTTAAAACTATTAGTGGAGAAAAGAAGCTTAACAAAAACTTTGCATTTGATACGATTAAAAAAGCTACACAAGCATCTTATAGAGTGATAGAAGATATATCAAGACAATTCTATAAATCACTAAAAGAGAGACTCAGAGGCTCTGAAATAGATAATAAGCTTTTGTTTGTGAAGGTTAATGAGTTCCACGATAGCTTCATAGTCCATCAGCACCTAATGATTATGCTTCCTAAAAATATTAAAGTTCACTCTAAAAAACGCAATGGTAAAAAAGTCTCACTTGGAGTTTGGGCAAGAGCTAAGTTCTATGAATTACTTAAAAAAGAGGACTTCAATTATTTAATACATCCATATCGAAAAACCAATGACTTTAAAAAAATTGTAGATGATGGTCGCTCTATCAGTCAATATATGATGAAATACATACAAAAAACGCTATCTATGGCAAAAACTAATGAGTTTGGTAGTAATGACACCCTTTACTTTCTTTATGGGTGGAAAACAGCAAATAAAATTAGACACTACACTACTTCAAGAGTTCCCTTTAATAGCATAGAGTATAAAAAGCTCTATCACATACTTACTGATACTGAAAAAAATGAGTTAGTAGCAAGAGCCAACAGTAATAAAACTAATCTAATGACTGAACTCTCAAAAGTTGTATCACTACATCGAGAGCAATTTGAGATTAATATAGCTCACAAGCGAATAATCTCGAAAGATGGGAATAAATTTACTTATCCAACAGATACAGAAGATGAACATTTAACAAAAAAATATCAACCACTTGCATCTCACTATCCTATATTTACGATTCAATCAAAAACCACCATCATAAAAAATACGATTACAAATATTCAAAATAATTTTAGCAATAAGCAATATGACATCATCATGCTAAAAGACAAAAGAGTGCTTTCAGAACTTGTGATTACACGAAATGACAAAGTTAGATATAGAAAATCAGATTTTACCACTTGAATTTTTTTTTCAAGATTATAATAAAAAGAAACAAAGGACTTTACCTATGACATTTGAAATAGTAGTTAGAACACTTAGAAATAACCAAGACGCAAGAATAGAACTTCCAAATGACAATTATGTAGCAGAGCTTGTAAAAAAGTTTGATGGCGATGATTGGATAGAGTATGATTATGAAATTGTAGATGTAGAAGACGAATATAATATTTTTAACTCTTTTAAACTTTATGGATTTGAGAGCCTTGATAAACTAAATGAATTAGCAACTCGTATAGATGAATTATGTTCAAATGACCACTCAATCAAAATCTTACAATCTGCTTCTGAGGTGTATATGAATATTGACGAGGTGTTAGAACTGATGGAAAGTGATGCTTTAGAACTATATGAAAACCAAGAACCTGATGATATTGCAGAATGGTATGTTGATGAGGGTTGGTATGGCGATATTAGTGATAAGCTGATTATGTATATAGATTATGAAAAGATGGGTCGAGATTTAATGATGGGTGGAAATCTTCACGAAACTAAAAATGGAATACTTGAAGAAATGTAGTAAATTAGGGCTTTGGTAGGATAGGTACGATAGGTAAGTTCTCTCTGCTCTTACTAAAATTGAGTTGTGAAAGTCCGCAGGAACATAACTCAACAACAACCGAAGGGCGATAGCAAGTAAATATATGCATTTTGGGTATATTACTAAAAAATGATAAGCTTCTATAAATTAATAAATTTGAGGTCATAATGGTAACAGTTAAAGAAGTAGTGCAAGAGTGTATGGATGAATATGCAGAATTAAACTCTCTGCTTAGTTCGGAAGTAGTTGATGAAATTATTAATGACTATGATACTAAAAACAAAGTAAGTCATAATAGTGATGTAAGAAAATCTTTCAAAAATAATATAGCCTATGATATTCATGACAAAGTATTTAACACCGTAAATGAAAATTTTAAGAACTTAAAATCATATAGTGATACTGATGATATTATTGTAAATATTAATCTCGTCACTGAATATGCACTTAGACCTATTTACAAAAAGTATAAAGTTGGTACAAAGTACATTGGAATGGTAGCTGAATTAGTGATAGATGAAAGGTTGGCTTCATATGAACATATACATTTATATGAAAATAGAAGTATGGCAAAATTGAATGTGAAAACTTTAAAATCATACCTTGAAGACATTAGAAAGGCAGACATAGACTGTTGTAAAAGTTTCAAATCAGAAGTTAAAGCATATAACTAAAATCAATTTGAAAAGTGTTTGATTGGAAATAGATTGGAAATGAGTTTTGATTTGATTTCTTAAAAGGAGCTATAAGTCCCTATATTGTGTGGCTCCGGATGCTGGATTCGAACCAGCGACCAAGTGATTAACAGTCACCTACTCTACCGCTGAGCTAATCCGGATTAAAAGAGGTCGAAGTATACTTTAATGACTTATAAAAAGTCAAGGTCATTTAAACACTTTTTTTGTGCTTAACTAGTCGTGCCATTAAAACAATATAATATATCAGCAAATATAAATATTACTTAACCTGTGGTAGCTTATATGCTATAATATCATCAAAAATAACCTCATTAATAAGATGAAATAATGCATACACTTAGTGTCTCTTCTCTAAATGAACAGATAAAAACTTTACTTGAAACAAGCTTTAGTCATATCTTAGTAGAAGGGGAACTCTCCCGTATTACTTTTCATAACAGTGGTCATATCTACTTTACTCTTAAAGACTCATCTTCAACAATAAGAGCTGTTATGTTTAGAGGTAATGCTTCAAAGTTAAAGTTTCAACTAAAAGAGGGGCAAAAAGTTATTTTAAATGGTGCTATCACTCTTTATAAACCTCGTGGTGAATATCAAATAAACTGTTTTAATATTGAACCATCTGGTCAAGGTGCTTTAGCTTTAGCGTATGAGCAATTAAAACAAAAACTCTCTGAAAAAGGCTATTTTAATCCTGAAATAAAAAAACAATTGTCTAAGTTTCCTAAAAAAATTGCACTTATAACCTCTGTAACTTCAGCAGCCTTACAAGATATGTTACGAGTTGCAAATTCTAGATTTAGAGCGATTGAGATAGATGTTTATGATGTTTTAACTCAAGGTGATAATGCAGCCATATCCATTGCAAATGCGATTAATGTAAGCGATAAAAAAGATTATGATTTCATAGTTATAGGTCGTGGCGGAGGAAGTGTTGAGGATTTATTGGCATTTAATGAAGAGATTGTTGCAGATGCAATTTTTAAAGCTACTACACCTATAATTTCTGCCGTTGGGCACGAGATAGATTATGTTATAAGTGATTTTGTAGCAGATGTCAGAGCGCCAACACCAAGTGCGGCTATGAGTATGTCTTTGCCAGATACAAATGAGTTGTATCAGCATATGGATTCTATCTCAACTCAATATATACAAAAATTATCTCAAAAATTATCTAACTCAGAGCGTGAACTCTCACATGTTTTTCACCTTTATTTTCAACACTCGATAGAGAAAAAAATAACTCAAAGAGAACAAGAGATAAAACAATTAAAAGATACTTTTTACCAAACCATAATATTTAAAACTCAAAGCTTTTCTAAGGAGTATGAGAGCATAAAAATTAGATTTCCTCATGTTATAGACTCTAAGTTAAACATTGCTTCTAATCAAGTAAATAATCTTTTAAAAATGCTAGAATCTAACCATCCAAAGCTGAAAAGTAAAAAAGGTTTTGCACAGATTTCTAAAAATTCAAAAGTTATAGATATAGAGTCTTTAAAAGTAGATGAAGTGTTTGAGCTTATGAGTGATGAAGTATGTATAAGTGCAAAAGTACTTAAAAAAACACAAATTTAGGAGTTTTTATGGGTTATCCAAGTTTTTTTGATGATGTAGAGAGTATAAAATTAGTAGATTCTCTTGCAGATATTTTAGGTGCATTTGAAGGTGGTGAATATGAAATCACTTTTAAAGAGGTTGTAAAATCAGCTGGTCATAGTTGTCCCACAGTTGCTGGTGCATACCTTATAACAGCAGAAGCTCTTAAAGCTCTTTATCCAAATGAAATACCAATTCGCGGAGAGATTAAAGTTGAGTTTAGTGACTCAATAGAAGATGGTGTGGCTGGAGTTATTGGCAATGTTGTTACTCAAATTACAGGTGCTACTGACAAGAGTGGATTTAAAGGACTTGCTGGAAACTTTGCTCGTCATTCACTTATGTACTTTAGAGCAGATGTAAGTTCTTCTGCTAGATTTACTAGAGTTGATAATGGTAAAAAAGTAGATGTTCATTATAATCCTTCATCGATAGCTCCAAATCCAGATATGGGTATGTATATGCAAAAAATAATGAGTGGTATTGCTGATGAAAGTGAATTTAAAAAATTTGGTGAACTATGGCAAGACAGGGTTCAAAGAATTTTTGAAAATATTCCAGCTGTTATAAAAGTAGTAGAGGTATAATCCTCTATTTAAGAACTATGCTTGGAAAGTATGTATGAAGAATAACAGCACTCTGTGCTGTTAATTTCTTTAAAAGTTTATCAAACTTATCTTCTTTATTCCATTTAGGAGTAACAACCCCACTTAATTCTATAAGTTTTTGTTTTGCATCATATGAAACACCAACACTATCAATTAAACCAACTCTTTGAGCTTGATGTGCTGTAAATATATGAGCATTTGCAAATTTATCTCTTTTGCTGTAGTCTAAACCTCTTGCATCTGCAACATCTTTAGTAAATAAATCATAAGTTCCATTTATCACTTTATTTAATTCATTTATTTCATATGATTTCCATTGTCTATCACCTGTGCCAACCTGTTTATATTTACCAGCTTGAACACTTTGAGTTTTTATCCCTACTTTGCTCATTAGCTCACTTAAATCAGCACCTTGCATAATAACACCAATGCTACCAACCATAGAACCTGGATTTGCAATAATCTCACTTGCCCAAATACTTGCATAATAACTTCCACTTGCAATAGTTCCTCTTGCATAAGCAATAACGGGTTTTTTCTCTTTAAGTCTTTTGATGGCATATGCAACTTCAATAGATGGAGCAACAGCACCACCTGGTGAATCAATAATAAGTAAAACACCTTTTATATTTTTGTTTTTAGCCGCTTCATCTATCTTTTGAACAATTTCTGTAGCTTCCATGATAGGACCAATGAGATTAATACTATAAAGGTTATTTGGTGTTAAATCAACATCACCTTTTGGTGCAAAAATCAGAAATAATATAAGAACAAATATCATAGCTTTGAAATGATTTTGAATATAGCTTAAAGTTGATGTTATAGGTAAAAATAATTTTTTAATAAATCCCATATAGTAGCCTTGTTTAAATTTTAGTAATTATAACAAATCTACGTAACATGATTGGAACAATCTAATAATTCTATTATTTTTTTAAGTATAATTCCTTTATGAAAAAATTAATTATATATTTATTATTAACTTACACCCTATTTGCAGAGCCAGTTTTAGAGTGGCAGGATAATAAATATAAAGATAGTTTATCATTTGATGATGCTTTAAATTATTGTCAAGATTTAACTCATAATGGAAAAGATGATTGGCGATTACCAGATTTACTTGAGTTAACAAAATATTCAAAAACTATCCCTTATAAAAATTCAAAAGAACAGATGTTTTTTTGGAGTTCTACAGTAAACAAAACACTAAAAATTACGGCATGGTTTGTTAGTTTAAGTAATGATTATCAACACTTTAGCCTAAAAAATAAAAAACTAAATGTTAAGTGTGTTAGGGGTATGAAAAGTAAAATGCATTATCCAGCGTGCAATAATACAAAAGTAAAAAAGTCAAATACTCAAAAGTCATAATTACTTAACTTTTTTACCTCTGATATATATATTTGAGATATTGTATCTATGAATAATCAAATGAATTTCCAGCTCATCATTTGGTTCTTTGTCCAATTCTAGTACAAGCATATCAGCATTTTTTCCTTCAACGATTTCCCCTGTATTTAACCCAAGAGCATCTGCCGCATTAACTGTCACACTTTTAAGCAGAGCTTTTGCAAATTCTAAAAGTGGAGCATCACTGTGCATAAAAAGTGACATCTTTATCTCTTCAAAAAGATCAAGTTTATAGTTTGAACTAAGACCATCTGTAGCTACTACCCATTTTATATTTTTATCATCTAATTCTTTTATATTTAGAATTTTATTTCCTAAAAGTCTATTTGAAATAGGGCAGTGAATAATTGTATGCTCACTTATTGAGATAGTTTGACGCTCACTTTCATTTGTATTTACAGCGTGCGTTAAAAGAGTTGGTGTACCATTAAAATGTTCTAAAAATTCTTTTGAATCACTAACATTATTATTTTGTTTTAGTAACTCTTTAAAAAACTCTTTAAAATCTCCATCACTATTATCAAGCCAGTTTCTCTCAGCTTGACTCTCCATAAAGTGAGCTGTAAGTTTTAACTTCTCCTTTTTAGCAATTTTTAGAGCTTTTTTTATTAAAACTGGGTGGACAGAGTATGGTGAATGAATAGCTACAGCTGGATGAAAACCATCTCTTTTTACACTCTTTGAAGCATCAAGACGAGATAAAAAATCTTCAAATAGAGCATCAGCCATAGTTGCTTGTGAACCTATTAATTCATTAAAGTATATAACATTTTGTTTAGCCTCTTCACAGATTTTTAAGTCCATTCCATGTGAACTTATAGCTCCAAATGTAGTTATTCCAGACTCTAGCATTGAATCAATAGCTTTTTTCATACATTCTTCTTTACACTCACTTATAAGCTCTTCACGATTTTCTATAACACTATATAGCCAGTTCATAAAATCACCATAACTAAGAGAGGTTTTGTTCGCACTAAATTCTATATGAACATGTGCATTTATCAATCCTGGCATAATTAAAGAATTATTTTTTAATGTTATTATTTTGGCATTTGGAAATTCTTTTTTAAGTTTATCAAGAGGAGCAATTTTTTTTATTTTTTTATCAAATGCAATTGATAAGTTGGATAATAATTTATTTGGAGTAAGTATATAGTTTGGAGATATTATTTGCATAAAAAATCTTTTTAGTAAATTTAAAATAGATTATGCTAAGTTTTGCTAAAATAACTCCTTAAAAGTTTAAATTACGAAATAAAAAGGTAAAAGATGAAGATAGTAGTAATTCAAGGACCAAACTTAAATATGCTTGGTATAAGAGAACAACAAATTTATGGTCCAATGAAGCTAGAGCAGATTCATGCTCAAATGAAAGAATCAGCACAACAAAGTAAAGTAGAAATAGAATTTTTTCAAAGTAACCTTGAGGGTGAAATTGTAGATAGAATTCAAGAGTGTTATGGTGATGCACAAGGTATAATCATTAATGCAGCTGCATATACTCACACTTCCATCGCTATTCGTGATGCAATCGCTGCAGTAAATCTTCCTACTATAGAAGTTCATATCTCAAATATTCATCGTCGTGAAGAGTTTAGAAAAACTAATGTTATCGCACCAGTTTGTTCATCATCAATTGTTGGGTTTGGTCCTTTTGGATACCATCTTGCTATGGTTGGTATGACTCAAATTTTAAATGAAATTAGTGCCGCACAAGAGATGCAAAAACAAGCATCAGAAGACAAACAATAGATGTATATAAAGCGTAAACTAAATGTTGATTTAACAACTTTTAAAAGTTTATGTTTTGGTAAAACATATAGAGCTAAAAATTCGCATAGATATAGTGTAACAGTTGGTATAGGTGGAAATACAGGAGATGTTAAACGAAGGTTTGAACATCTTTTTAATTATTTCAAAAAAGATAAAAGAGTTGAAATTTTAGAAACATCATTGATTTTGAAAAATCCTCCATTTGGTTTTACAGACCAAGATGATTTTTTTAACTCAATAATAGTATTTAAAACTAGCATGCAACCCATATTTTTTTTAAATTACTTGATGAGGTTAGAGAAAAAATTTGCACGTCAAAAAAGTTTTGCAAATGCACCAAGGACATTAGATTTGGATATCATTTTTTTTGATAATAGAGTTATAAACAAGCCAAAACTTCAAATTCCACATATAGAGTGGTTTAAAAGAGATAGTGTATTGATACCATTAATGGATATATATAAATGAGAATACTAACATTTACTGGAAAAACACCATCACAAGCTCTTAAAAAAGCAAAAATGGATGAAAATTATGACAATATGCTTCATATTGATACGAAAGAGATTCAAAAAAAATCATTGGGTCGTGATGCTATTTATGAAATAGTTATGGGGATTGAAAATGATAAATCTCATAAATCTCATAAATCTTATAATAATATAAAAAAAACAAAAAAAGATGAAAGACCACTCACTCAAAGAAGTGCTGATGTTTTGTATGATATTTCAAATGCGGCAAAACAAATTTCACAAATTGCAGATGTTAAAGATCCTCTTTATGAATATCAAGAGAAAAAACAAACTCAGAGTTTATTTGAGCCAAAAGAGTTAAAAGAGATAAAATCTGAAATTTCAAAACTTGGCGATAAAGTTAAAATAATTCAAAATATGTTTTGGGATGAAAAAGCACCAGAACTCGATAATAATATTCCATCAGAATTTGCAGAGATATACCGCCTTGCTTCTCAAAGTGGAATGAATAGAGAACATTTAGATTCTATAATGAGAATGACATTAGAGCATATGCCATTTAAAATGAGAGAAAACTCATCTACAGTTAAAAGATATTTTCAAACTCTTTTGAGGAAGATGGTTCCTGTTAGGCTTGAGAGTATGCCATCTATTGGCGCTAAAAAAGTTATTATGCTTGTTGGTCCTACAGGTGTTGGAAAAACAACATCAGTAGCAAAATTAGCTGCACGCTATTCATATTTAATGCAAAAAAAATATAAAGTTGGTTTAGTTGTATTAGATACATATAGGATAGGTGCAGTTGAGCAATTGATGCAATATGCAAGAATGATGAAATTAGGCATTGAAACAGTAGTTGATCCTGTTGATTTTGGTAGTGCGATAGAATCACTTAGGTATTGTGATTATATTCTTATTGATACTATGGGTTCAAGTCCATATGATAAAAATAAGATAGAAAAAATCTATGAATGTTTAGATGGAAATGATATTAAATACAATATAGATGTAGTTTTAGTGATGCCAAGTTCTATTAAATATGAGGACTTACAGGCAACATATGAAAACTTTTCATCTTTAAAAATAGATACATTAATGTTTACTAAACTTGATGAAACAAGAGGTTTTGGAAATATATTCTCACTCGCATACGAGACAAAAAAACCTATAAGTTATTTTTCTGTTGGCCAAGAAGTCCCAGAAGATTTAGTTATTGCAAGTAGCGATTTTTTAATAGAATGTTTGTTAAATGGTTTTAACAGGAGCAAAGCATGATAGGTTCTCAAGCTAAGAAGCTCGAAGAATTAGTAGCCTCTAGTACAAAAAAAAAATCTAAGAAAACTCGCTTTATTGCCATTACAAGTGGTAAAGGGGGTGTTGGAAAAAGTACCATTAGTTCTAATTTGGCTTATGTTTTATCACAAAATGGACTTAATGTAGGTATATTTGATGCAGATATTGGACTGGCTAATTTAGATGTAATGTTTAATGTGAAAATTAAAAAAAATATCTTACATGTTCTAAAAGGTGAAGCTACTGTCAGTGATATTTTAATTCCAGTTACAAGAAACCTTATACTTATTCCAGGTGAGAGCGGTGATGAGATATTAAAATATTCAGATAAAGCTTTGTTTGAGAGATTTATGAGTGAAGCAGAAATTTTAGATAAACTTGATGTAATGATTATAGATACAGGGGCTGGAATAGGTGAACATATAAAAATGTTTGTGGATGTGGCTGATGATGTTTTTGTTGTTACAGTTCCAGATCCTGCCGCGATAACAGATGCATATGCTACTATCAAGTCAATTGCTACTTTTAGAAATGATATAAGTATTATAATGAATCAAGTTAAAAATGAAAGAGAAGCTATAGCTATTTATGAAAAAATTAAAAAAGTTGCATTTGCTAATATTGGAAGTCAATTAAATTTAAAATATATTGGTAAAATAAATAGTGATATAAAAATATCTACTTCTGTAAAGCAAAGAGAACTTTTTTGTGCTTCATATCCATCATCATCACCAACTCGAGATATATTAACAATAGCTAATAGTATTAATGATAGCTTGGAACGAGATATGCTAGTAACGCCTAGTGAAAGTGGGCTATCAGGACTTTTTAAGCGTTTGGCAAAACATTTTTAGTTGGATATGGAGTGATATATGTTAGGTGAAAATTTTGTATACTTTATTACTGTTCAAGGTTTTTTTGTAGGAATAATTTTTGGAATATTAAAGTCACTTGATGCAGAGGGATTGATTTTATATACGTTTTTTATAACAGTATTTTTTTATCTATTTTCCCATATTATTATCGCATTTTATTATAAAACTATAATTGGAAAAGTATATTTTTTTCCAAAAGCAAGGCATGAAAGAGATTTGGATTTGTTTGTAAATGAAATAAATAAAAGAGAAAAACTCATAGATTCTGCAATAAAAATTACAGATATAGCTGTGCAAACTAATGCACAAGATGATGGAAAAAAATCATGATTCATGTATACGCACAAGATATTAAACATCAAGAAGATGAACTTGCTCTTCAGTATCTTCCTGCTGTTAAAGCAATGGCTTTTAGACTTAAAGAGAGGTTACCCAGTTCAGTTGACTATATGGATTTATCTGCAATAGGAACAGAAGAATTAATAAAATTAGCTAGAAGATATGATGAAAAACTTAATGATTCTTTTTGGGGTTATGCAAAAAAAAGAGTTTATGGAGCAATGCTTGATTACTTAAGAAGCTTAGACATACTCTCAAGAGCTAGTAGAAAACTAGTAAAAGCGATAGACTATGCTATTGAAGAGTACAGAGTTACACATGAAGAAGAACCTACTGATGAAGAGTTAGCAGAAATTTTAGAGGAGCCTATTGAGAAAGTTCATGATGCAAGAATTGCCTCAACAATATACACCGTTATGCCACTTCATGATCAATTACAAATTGGTGATGAAGGAGAAGCGCTCGCTAAAATAGAAAAAGAAGAATTAATTAATGTAATTAAAAATGTTTTGGGTGAATTTGCAGAAAGAGAACAGTTGATTATTCAGTTTTACTATTTTGAAGAATTAACATTAAAAGAGATAAGTAATATATTAAATATTACAGAATCAAGAATTTCTCAAATTCATAAAGCAGTAATTCATAAAATTAAAGAAAGTGTAGGTACTGAATAATGGCAGATATACTTTCTCAAGAAGAGATAGACGCTCTTTTAGATGTTGTTGAAGATGATGGCGATGATGTCTTTGAGAGTGATGCCGAGAGTGATAGTAGTGCTTCTCAAAGACAAGTAACTTTATATGACTTTAAAAGACCAAATAGAGTATCAAAAGAGCAACTTCGTGCATTTCGTGGAATACATGATAAAATGGCTAGATCTTTAGCTTCACAAATATCATCTATTATGCGCTCTATTGTTGAAATTCAACTTCACTCAGTAGATCAAATGACATATGGTGAATTTTTAATGTCACTTCCAAATCCTACAAGTTTTAATGTTTTTTCTATTAAACCATTAGAAGGTAGTGGTGTTATTGAGATTAATCCTTCTATTGCTTTTCCAATGCTTGATCGTCTTTTGGGTGGAAAAGGTGAACCTTTTGATGCAAGTCGTGAATTTTCAGATATTGAACTTAGCCTTTTTGAGACAATCTTAAGAGTAATGATGAGTACTCTAAAAGAGGCATGGGCTCCAGTTATGGATATTTACCCAACTATTGAATCAAAAGAATCAAGTCCAAATGTTGTTCAAATTGTTGCACAAAATGAGATTGTTGTAATGGTTGTAATGGAGATTATTATTGGGCAAAGTTCAGGTATGATGAATATCTGCTATCCTGTTATATCACTTGAGCCAGTTTTACCAAAGTTAGCTAGTAGAGATTTAATGTTAAATGAGACAACAAGTACTAAAAAGAGTAGGAATACAGAGCTTCAAGTTCTTCTTGGTGGTGCTAAAGTTGCTATTCAAGCAATACTGGGTAATGCAGAACTGTCACTAGGAGAAATATTAGAGCTTCAATGTGGTGATGTTGTAAGACTCTCTAATGCAGCAAATGATATTGTATCTTTATCTGTTGATGGAAAAGATAGGTTTCGTGGAAAAATAGGACTAAGAAGATTTAGAAAATCTATACAAATTACAGAGATAATAGATACTGAAAAAGATGCAGTAAAAAGAGCACTAGAAAATTTTGAAGTAATAAGACGAGAAAAAATTTCAGGTGTTAAAGAAATTATTCAAAAAGAACAAAAGACTGATGAAAAGGAGTAGATATGAGTGATTTTATGCAACTATTTAAAGATGAAACTGCAGGTACTGTTGAGGCATTAATAGGTCAAGCTCCTTCTTTAGAATTAAAAGAAGAACAAGATTTAACAATTATATCAAATATAACACCTCCTATAGTACTTTTAAATGTAAATGTTAGTGGTGATGTTGATGCTTCTGCAATGGTAGCCCTCACTCCAACCTTAGTAACACTATTATCTGATATGATGATGGGCGAAGAAGAGAGTAATAGGGATGATGTTAATGATGATGATTTAGATGCCGCAAAAGAGATAGTATCTAATATATTTGGTGCAATTGGAAATACATTATCGGCTCAAAAAGAATTACCTGTTTTATCATTTAGTATAGAAAATATAAAATATGTAGATGAAAACAATGAAGTTTCATTAGAGAATTTTAGTAAAATGTTTGTATATAATTTTAATATAGCAGATATGAACTCTCTTTTTATGTTTATTATGGATGATAGTTTGCAAAATGTTATTTTTGATAATAATGATGAAAATAATACACAAGGGATAGGTTTTAATGATGGTGGTGAAAATATATCTTTAAATAGTGAAGAGCTAAACAATATTGCTCTTATTATGGATGTTAAACTTCCTGTTAAAGTTAGAATAGGAAAGAAAAAAATGTTACTAAAAGATGTTTTAAATATGGATATAGGTTCAGTTATTGAATTAAATCAATTAGCAAATGATCCATTAGAAATATTAGTTGATGAGCATGTTATAGCTGAGGGTGAAGTTGTAATTGTAGATGGAAATTTTGGTGTTCAGATAACTTCAATAGGAACAAAAAAAGAGAGATTAAATCAATTAAAATCATAGATCTGGACTAAAAATGAAACATAATAAAGATGAATTAGTAAAAAAATATATAAGAGATATAAAATCAGCAGATGTTTGGAGTGTTTTTAAAATTATTGCAGATTTTGTAAAAGGTTTTGATGAATTAGGAGAGTTGGGACCAACTGTAACAATATTTGGTAGTGCAAGAACGGATGAAAATAACGAATACTATAAAAAAGCACAAAAATTATCTTCAATGTTAGGAAAAGTTGGTTTTAATGTCATGACTGGTGGTGGACCTGGTATCATGGAAGCCGCAAACAAAGGAGCTTTTGAAAATAAAGATGTTGAATCTATCGGATTAAATATAGATCTTCCTTTTGAACAATTTACAAACCCTTTCACAACTAAAGAGTTGAGTTTTGATTATTTTTTCTCAAGAAAAGTGATGTTGGTTAAATACTCCATGGCATATGTTATTTTTCCTGGTGGTTATGGAACATTGGATGAGCTTTTTGAAGCATTAACTTTAATTCAAACTAGAAAAGTCACAGGTGTTAAAGTATTTGTAATTGGAGTTGATTTTTATCAACCACTTTTAGATTTTATTGAGGCTAAATTATACAAACACGATATGATAGATTTAGAAGATGTTCATATGATTCATTTAACAGATGATTTACAGAGTGTTGTTACTGAGATTGAAAATTCTTTATTAGAACAAATAAAAATGCTTAAAGAGTTTGGTCTTGGAGATACAAAATATTATAAATCACTTTTAGAATTTTCACTTAATAAGCATATAGAAAGTAAGGATAAATAGTAAATGCCAAATAATAAAAAAGTTTTAGTTGGTATGAGTGGTGGAGTAGACTCTACCATGAGCGCTCTCATGTTAAAAGATGAAGGTTATGAAGTAGAGGGTTTGTATATGAAACTTCATACAAAACCTGGATACCATGAAATTCATCTTGAACGAGCTAAAAAAGCTGCAAAATTTGTAAGTATTAAACTTCATGTACTAGATTTACAAGATATATTTAATAAAAAAGTTTTTCAACCATTTATGAATACCTATGCTGATGGAAGAACGCCAAATCCATGTGCTTTATGCAATAGAAGCTTAAAATTTGGAGAGATGTTAAAATTTGCAGATAAAGTAGGGGCTGATTATTTAGCAACTGGGCATTATATAAAAACTGATGGAGAGTATTTTTATGAAGCTGATGATGATACAAAAGATCAAAGTTATTTTCTTTTTTATGTAGAGAGAAAGATATTACCAAGACTCTTGTTTCCTTTAGGGAGTAGAAAAAAGAGTGATATCAAAGAATTAGCAGCATCAATAGATGGACTTGAATCCTTTGCATCACAAGCTGAATCAAGTGAAATATGTTTTGTTGAAACAACTTATATAGATTTGCTTAGAGATTATGTAGAAGTAGATAAAGTTGGCGAAGTCTTAGATAAAGAAGGAAATATAGTTGGTGAGCATAAGGGCTATATGCATTATACAATAGGAAAAAGAAAAGGTTTTACAGTAAAAGGTGCACATGAACCACATTATGTAACTAATATAGATGCAAAAAAAAACCAGATAACAGTTGGTAAAAGAGATGAATTAGCGTGCAATAGTGTAATATTAGAAGATTTAAATCTTTACAATGATAAAACAAAATTTGATACTACAGTAAAATTAAGATATAGAACAAAAGCAGTCGCTTGTCATGTGGTTGTAAAAAACAATAAAGCATATGTTACTTTAAAAGAGAGTGTATTTGGTGTTGCAACAGGTCAGGCAGCAGTTTTTTATGATGAAAATAGACTAATTGGTGGAGGCTGGATAGCAGAAAATTAATTTAATATTTATATGATACATAGCCTTTAAACCCCACATAAGAAACCATCCCAACATTTAAATCTGAAGTGCAACTTTCAAGTTAAAAAATCATATCATTTTTTCCTTAAGCTGCTGCTTCTAATCCATAAAAAACTTCATTTGGAGTTCTCCAA
>JAKISR010000080.1 GCA_021648465.1 Sulfurimonas sp.
TATTCATCAACTTCTCTAGCGCACTCACGACCTTCGTTGATTGCCCATACTACTAAAGATTGTCCTCTACGACAATCTCCTGCACTAAATACTCCATCAACTGAAGTTGCATAGCCTTTAGTTTTTATATTACTTCTCTCATCAGTATCAAGAGTTAGCTCTTTTATAACATCATCTTGAAGTGGTCCTAAAAATCCCATAGCTAACAAAATTAAATCAGCTTTTAAAACAAACTCACTTCCTTTTATCTCTTTAAAATCTCTACCACTCCACTCTATCTTTGCACAGTTTATACCTGTAACATTACCTTTGTCATCTTGGATAAATGATTTTGAGAGTACATTAAAGTCCATAACACAACCCTCAGCTTGAGAAGTTGATAGTTTAAATACTCTTGGATAAGTTGGCCAAGGCATATCATCTGTTCTTTTATCTGGTGCTTTTGGCATTAACTCTATTTGAGTTATACTAGCAGCACCTTGACGAATAGAGTTTCCAACACAGTCGCTTCCTGTATCCCCACCACCAATAACTACAACATGTTTATTTGTTGCTAAGATATTTTTATCATCAGAAAAAACTTCACCCTCTACTCTTGAGTTACTTTGAGATAAAAATTCCATTGCAAAGTGAATATTATTAGAATCTCTATTTTCTATAGGTAAATCTCTTGGATTTGATGCACCAGTTGTTATAACAACAGCATCATTTAGTTTTTGAATCTCACTTAAAGCAACATCAACACCAATATTTGCATCAGTTATAAACTTAACACCCTCTTTAATCATTAAATCAACTCTTCTTTGAACTACATCTTTTTTATCTAGTTTAAAGTTAGGGATTCCATATCTCACAAGTCCACCGATTCTGCTGTCTTTTTCATAAACAGTTACACTATGCCCTGCTTTATTTAACTGATTTGCGGTTGCGAGTCCTGCTGGTCCACTTCCTATAATTGCAACATTTTTACCTGTTTGCTTTTTAGGTATTTGTGGTTTCATCCAACCTTTTTTATATGCTTTTTCTATGATAGAGTACTCTATATTTTTAATCCCTACAGATGTTTCGTTCATACCAAGGACACATGCAGTTTCGCATGGAGCTGGACAAACACGACCAGTAAACTCTGGAAAATTATTTGTACTCATTAAAGTTTTAAAAGCACTCTCCCACTCTCCACGATATACTTGATCGTTAAACTGAGGAATCAAGTTACCAACTGGACAACCATAGTTAGAATGGCAAAATGGAACTCCACAGTCCATACATCTTGCACCTTGAAGTTGCATCTCATCTTTACTAAGAGGTGTTATAAACTCTTTATAATGTTTTATTCTATCAACAACTGGTGCTAATGTAAAATTTTTTCTCTCATAATCTTTAAATCCTGTAATTTTTCCCATATTCCAACTCCACTTAGGCGCTTATGTGCGCTGTAACATCTTGCTCATCTTTAACTCTTTTTTTCTGTGCAAGTACTCTTTTGTAATCTTTTGGCATAATTTTAATAAATTTAGATTTATTTTTTTTCCAATCTTTTAAAATTTTACGCGCTTCATCTGAATTAGTATATTTTATATAATTCTCAATCATATTTTTAACTTCTAATTCATCTTCATCTGTCTCAATAGCGTCTAAATCAACCATACCTTTGTTGATTCTAACAACTGCTGTTTGTCTCTCATCAAAAATATAAGAGATACCACCACTCATACCAGCACCAAAATTTTTACCAATCTCACCAAGTATTACAACTCTACCACCAGTCATATATTCACAACCGTGATCACCAATACTACCAACAACAACTTTTGCACCACTATTTCTTACACAAAATCTCTCACCAGCTTGACCATAGATATAAGACTCACCACTTGTAGCACCATAAAATGCAACATTTCCAAGTATGGTAGTTCTATTTGCTACAAAAGTTGAATTTTTTGGAGCGTAAAGAATAAGTTTACCGCCACATAAACCTTTTCCAAAATAATCATTTGCATCACCCTCTACTTCAAAAGTAATTCCGCTATTTACAAATGCACCAAAACTCTGCCCTGCACTACCATCAGCTTTAAAGTAAATAGTATCATCAGGCAGACCAGCTTCACCATATTTTTTTGTCATAGTAGATGAAAGCATAGTTCCAACTGTTCTATTGATATTTCTAAGTTTGATATTCTCTTTTATAGGAATTTTTTTATCTATTGCATCTTTTGCTAACTTAATCAGTTCATTATCAAGTGTAGTATCTATACCGTGATCTTGTTGCATAGTTTTGTATAAAGTATCTTCACTTCTTACATACATTTTATGTAGAAGTTTGTTTAGTTGAAGATGTTTAGCTTTATAGTGTTTTATACCCTCTTTTGCTTTTAGCTTATCAACTCTACCAACCATTTCATTGATAGTTTTAAATCCAAGCTCAGCCATAATCTCTCTCAAGTCAGTTGCTAAAAATCTAACAAAATTAACAATATGTTCTGGCTTACCTGTGTATTTAGCTCTTAAATCTTTATCTTGAGTAGCTATCCCGACAGGACAAGTATTTAGATGACATTTTCTCATCATTATACAACCCTCAACCACCAGAGCGCTTGTAGCAATTCCCCACTCTTCAGCACCAAGTAGAGTTGCAATAGCGAAATCTCTACCAGTACGAAGTTGTCCATCAGTTTGAACAACTATCCTTCCACGAAGACCATTTTTTACTAAAGTTTGGTGTGTCTCTGCAAGTCCAAGTTCCCAAGGAAGTCCAGCATGTTTGATAGAAGTTTGTGGAGATGCTCCTGTACCACCATCAAAACCAGAGATAAGTACAACATCTGAGTGAGCCTTTGCAACACCCGCTGCAATTGTTCCAACACCAACTTCAGAAACTAGTTTTGTGTTGATTCTTGCATCTTTATTTGCATTTTTAAGATCATGTATAAGTTGTTTTAAATCTTCAATACTATATATATCATGATGTGGTGGTGGAGAGATAAGCCCAACACCTGGAGTTGAGTGTCTAGTTGCTCCAATAATTTCATCAACTTTATGCCCTGGTAGTTGTCCACCCTCGCCTGGTTTTGCACCTTGAGCTAGTTTTATTTGCAACTCTTGTGCATTTACAAGGTAGTTTGCAGTTACTCCAAATCTTCCAGATGCAATTTGTTTAATTTTAGAGTTTTTATTTGTTCCAAATCTCTTAACATCCTCTCCACCTTCACCGGTATTTGATTTTGCACCAATAGAGTTCATAGCAATTGCAAGAGTTGTATGAGCTTCTTCAGAGATAGAACCATAACTCATAGCACCAGTTGCAAATCTTTTCATAATCTCTTCAATAGGTTCAACCTCATCAATACTTATAGGTTGTTGTTTTGTAAACTCAAGCAAACTTCTAAGTGTTATAAAATCCTCATTTGGCTCATCAATAATTTTTGTATATTGTTTAAAAGTGGCATAGTTATCATTTTTAGTAGCTTGTTGAAGTAAAAATATAGTCTCTGGCGAAAATAGATGATTTTCACCTCTTTGTCTATAAGCATACTGACCACCAACACCCAAATCACTTGATTCTACACTAGTTTGTGAAAATGCAACACTATGACATATTAGTGTCTCAATCTCAAGAGTCTCTATATCTATACCACCAAGTCTTGATGGAGTTCCACTAAAATACTTATCTACTAACTCATCACCCAATCCAACTGCTTCAAAAATTTGTGCACCAGTATATGAGCGAATAGTAGAGATGCCCATCTTAGACATAATTTTATAAATACCTTTTCCAATTGCCGTGATATAATTATTTACTGCCTCTTCATGAGTAAGCTCTATATTTATAAGCTTTCTTTTTCTCATATCTTCAATGCTTTCAAATGCCAAATAAGGATTAATCGCATTTGCACCATATCCTATAAGAGTTGCAAAATGATGTATCTCTCTCACTTCTGCACTCTCAACAACTAAACCACAACTTGTTCTAATACCTTTTTCTATTAGGTGATGATGAACAGCGCTTGTTGCTAAAAGTGTAGGGATTGATGCTTTAGTTTTAGAGACACCACGAGTTGAAAGGATAATAACTTGATAACCATCTTCAACAGCAGAACTTGCTTCCTCTTTAATAAGCTCTAATGATTTCTCCATAGAGCCTTGTTTCTTGGCATCAAAAAGAATACTTATTGTTTTGGCTTGAAAATTAAATTTACTAACACCTCTTAACTTTTCAAGCTGTATATTTGTAAGTACTGGTGTTTCAAGTTTAATAAAGTTTCTTTTTTCATCAACTTCTTGAAAAAGATTTCCTTGAGAACCTATGTAAGCTGTTAGACTCATAACAGACTCTTCACGAATTGGGTCAATTGGTGGGTTTGTTACTTGAGCAAACAATTGATGAAAGTAGTTATATAAGTTTATTGATTTATGAGACAAAACCGCAAGGGCAGCATCATTACCCATAGAGCCAGTTGCTTCATAAGCATCATTAGCCATTGGAGTTAAAATAGTTTTTAAGTCCTCTTGTGTATAACCATAACATTTTTGTCTTTGTAAGATAGTTTTACTGTTTGGTTGTTTTACTTGTGTATTTAATGGTAAATCATCTAAGTTTATTTTTTGATTATCTAGCCACTCTTTATATGGGTATGCACCAGATATTTTAGCTTTTATCTCTCTATCATTAATAATTTTCCCATTTTCCAAATCAGCTAAAAACATCTTTCCAGGTTGAAGCCTACCTTTTAAAACTATATCCTCACTTGGAAACTCTAAAGCACCCTGCTCCGAAGCCATAACTAAAATATCATCTTTTGTAAGTGAGTATCTTGATGGGCGAAGACCATTTCTGTCTAGTGTTGCACCTATAAACTTACCATCTGTAAAAGCCACACTTGCTGGACCATCCCAAGGCTCCATAAATGTTGCATGATACTCATAAAAAGCTTTTCTGTCCTCATCCATCTCTTCATCACGCCATGCTTCTGGAATCATCATCATCATAACATGAGGAAGTGGACGACCTGCTAGTGTAAGAAGTTCTATAACATTGTCTAAAACAGAGCTATCACTACCTTTATCTTCATTTATAAGATATGGATAAATTTTATCAAGTTCATCATCACTAAAAAGTTTAGATTTTAACAAAGACTTTCTAGCTTTCATCCAGTTGATATTTCCTCTAAGAGTATTTATCTCTCCATTGTGTGCAATATATCTAAATGGCTGAGCTAGTGGCCAAGATGGGAAAGTATTTGTTGAGAATCTACTATGAACTAAAGCTAGTGCTGATTCAAAGTCTTTATCTCCCAAATCTGCAAAATATAATGGAAGTTGTTCTGTTATCAACTGACCTTTGTAAGAGATAGTTTTATATGACATTGAGGGCATATAAAAATAACCTGTTCCTTGTGTTGGAGACTCCGTTACAACAGATTGTGCATATTTTCTAATAACAAAAAGTTTTCTCTCAAATGCATCACTATCAATTCCATCTGCTTTTTTTACAAAAACATGCTGAACAAATGGCTCTACTGATTTTACCACATCACCTAATGTTTCATTAGATGTTGGTATTTTTCTCCACCCTAAACACTCTTGTCCTAGCTCCTCTATACATCTCTCAACTATGCTTTTACATTCAATATAAGCATTTTGATCACGAGGTAAAAAAACAACACCAACAGCGTAAGAGCCAAATTCAGGAAGCTCTATCCCCTTCTCTTTTGCTACTCTTCTCATAAATTTATCTGGCATTTGAGTAAGAATACCAGCTCCATCGCCAGAGTTTTTCTCTGCTCCAACAGCACCACGATGTTCAAGGTTTGCTAAGAGCTCTAAACCTTTACTTACAATATTGTGTGATTTTTTACCTTTTAGGTGCGCGAC
>JAKISR010000081.1 GCA_021648465.1 Sulfurimonas sp.
TGCCTTTTTCATCAAATTTAAGTTTTACTTTCTCTAACATCTCAAAATAAACATCCCAGTAATCTTTTGTTTCAACCCATGCACGAAACACAAAGTTTACACTACTATCACCAAGTTCACTTACAGCTACAAATGGTGCAGGTTCTGTTAAAATTCTTTCATCAGCTTCCATAATAGATAAAAGAGTTTCTTTTGCAAGTTTTAAATCATCATCATATCCAATTCCAAATATATGATCAACACGACGCTGAGACTTGTTTGAATAGTTTGTTATATTTCCACCAATTATTGCTGAGTTTGGAACTATAATGGTACGGTTATCAAGAGGAGCAATGATAGTGGAGAAAAGATTTATATCCTCAACTGTACCAGTAGCACCACCAGCTTCGATAAAATCTCCAATTTTAAATGGACGAAAAATGATGATGAGGGCTGCTGCTCCAACATTTGCAAGTGAGCCTTGAAGAGCTAAACCAATAGCTAGTGAAGCTGCACCAAAAACAACTAAGAAAGATGATGTATTAATTCCCAAAGCATTTAAAGATGCTAGTACCACCATCAGCAAAAGGATAAAATAAACAATACTCTCTCCAAACTCCACTAAAGTTTTATCAACCTTTGCCTTTTGCATCACAGCCTTTAAAAATGCAGTAATTTTTTTGGTAATAAACTTACCAATTATAAAAATTAAAAGAGCAATAATAATCTTTAAACCATACTCTGCACCGTAAGTTATCGCCATATCTGTGTATTTATTAACATCCATATTTTCCCTTTTGTTTTTAAAATTATTTCAAGTATTTCTTTTTGTTATTCTTAGTTTATTGTACCCGAAAAATCAAAATAACTTCTTTAAAACCAAGCCTCTTTAAAACTTTTTCCATTTTTTATATCTTCTGTAAGTTGAATTAATCCAGTGTTTCTCATAACTGCTATAACCTTTTTAGGCCATGTTTTTCTATAGTTAAATGAATATTTTTCCCACCAATGTTATTTATAAAAGCGATAGCTACCTCTTCACTAAAAAGGGAATTTTTAGAGTTGTTTTTTACTTGCATATCTAAATATAATCGCGCTTTTTTAAATGGTTCATAGCGATTTTTATAACTTATCCATTTTGTACAAAAGTCTTCTATACATTTTAAGCTGGTAATTTAGTCTTATTTTTACCTGTATCAAGACTTAATATATTTCCACTTACCAATACAAGCTAAAAGAGAAATATTTGCACCCCAAGAGTATTTTGTCACTTCGTTCGGGCAGTATTTTGAGTTTTATTATAACCGTGTAAAAAGTTATAGTTATTTTGGTAATTTATCTCTTGCTAGGTTTGAAGAGATTAAGGATGTGTTATGATTTGCAATAGCTGCTTAGAATCATTTAAAAAATTGTATGAATTTAGGTTCCCACTCAACTTCTCTTAATTGTATAAGAAAAATAATGAATTTTACACATACAATTGAGGAGTATAAAGAGTCTAGTGCAATTTTTGTTAAAAAACTCTTTATAGAGAATAAAAGAAAATTTATCTTGCTCCCTTAATTGCATCAAGAGCAGCTTCGTAGTTTGGTTCGTCAGTTACTTCAGGAACTATCTCTTTGTATACAACCGTACCACTTCTGTCAATAACAAAAACAGCTCTTGCACTAAGACCTTTTAATCTTCCATCACTCATCAATACGCCATAAGCTTTACTAACTTCTTTATCTATATAATCAGACGCAATACTTAAGTTTGCTATACCTTCAGTTGTACAAAATCTCTCAGATGCAAATGGTAAATCCATTGAAACAACAGTAGTTTCACATATATCCAGATTATTCACATCTTGGTTAAATCTTCTAGTCTCAGCAGCACAGGTGTCAGTATCAAGAGATGGTACGGTAATAAGTAATTGTATATCATTTTTAGCTCCACCGATTTCAATGTCACTTAAATCAGTTGCAATTGCTGTAATAACAGGTGCTTTATCCCCAATATTAATAATATTACCTGATAATTTTACGGTTCTACCTTTAAAGTTTGTTGTTTGCATGAAGATTCCTTAAATAATTTTAACAATATTAGCATTTTTTGTATATAATTTGCTTAAAAAATAGAGAGTTTTAATGGAAAATCCTTTTGAATCAGGGCATATAAAAAATTATATACTTTTTTATGTAAGTGTTGTTGTGATAGTTATACTCTTTTTCATCGCAACCACACTTTTTCATGATGTTAAAAAAGTAGATAAAAAAATCTTTAATACAGAAATCACAAAAGAATTAAAAACAAAAAGTGTAAAAAAAGAGGAAGTAACTACAAGAAAATTTAAGTTGTTAGATGAGAAATTTATTAAGTAAAAACTACTCTTTTGTTATGATATAGAGTTGTTCATGTTTAAGACGTTTAAGTATATTCATAACACTAACAAAGTCTTGAAATTTTGAATTTTTATCACTTTTAAGAACTACGGTCTGATCTTTTGAAATTAGAGATAATTCCTCCTCAAGCTTTTTCAAATCTATACTTTTTTTATCAATAAAGATTTCACCTTTTGCATTGACATATATAATAAGCTCTTTTTTTATATCTTGTTTATCTGTAGTTTTTGCAGTAGGTAATTCTATAGGGATTATACCTTGGTTTATAAATGTAGCAGTTGTTAAGACCATAACCAAAAGAACTAACATGATATCTATAAAGGGGATGACGTTTATTTCATCAAATCTTTTTCTATGTTTTTTACATTTTCCCATAAATCTAATTGGCTTTTGTATCTTGTGCTACATCAAAAAAAGTTAAAATCTTTTCAACTTTACGAAGTAGAATTGTATATATAATAATAGCAGGCATAGCTACAATTAGACCCATAGCAGTGGCTTTTAACGCAAGAGCAAGACCTGTCATAATACGCTTAGCATCTATTTCACCAGTTGTATCACCCATAGTATAAAAGGTAAGCATAATTCCTATAACAGTTCCTAAAAGACCAACATATGGAGCATTTGAACCAATAGCACTAATCACACTTATGTTATTAGTTAAGTCCATCTCTAGTGTATCTCTATGTTCATAATCATCTGTACGAATACTTTTGTAAAACATCATTCTTTCTATAAATAACCAAAGAGTTACTATACTCATAAGTATCAAAGTACCCATTACCCCATAATCAAGAGCTACTTCTGCATAAATAATAATACTGCTATCCACTAGATTTCCTTAAACTTTAATATAATGGTTGTTCCTATATTAGGCTTAGAGTTTAGAGTAAGTAAGATTTTATTTGTATCACAAAATCTTTTAACCATACTAAGGCCTATGCCAAAACCTTGAACATCATTATTGCTTTGGTAGTAATTGTCAAATATATTAATAAGCTCCACTTCATCTATGCCACAACCATAGTCTTGAATACGAAGTTCATATTTTTTAAGTGATATATTTATACTTTTACTATTTTGTGAGTATTTTACAGCATTATCTATTAGATTGTCAATAATTTTAGACAGGCCCACTTTATCACTATTTATAAGCGTAGAGTTTAGTTCTGTTTTAAGCTTTATATATGGGTATAGTGATTGTAGAAACTCAACTCTTTGTAATACTAGTTCATCTAGTTTTATACTCTCTTTTATGATATTAGAACTTTGAAGTTTTATCATATAATCAAGCTCGTTATATCTTTGTTGAAGCATATCACAAGCACTCTCAATTCTTTTGGCTCTTTTTAAATCTTTTTCATTAGTAATATTTTTCTTTAACATATGCATATTTGTTTTTATAGTACTTATAGGAAGATTTAATTCATGAAGTGTTTCTTTAGAGAGAGTTTGTAAATTATTTACATGGCAAACTAGAGGATCAACACCAAGTTTTGACATCACAACTCCTGCAAATGCAATTAAACATAGAAGTATTACTAAAAAAAGAAAAATATTAGTAACTTCCACAGTGACCATAAAGTAGTAAAATATTGCTAAAAATACAATAGTTGTCAGAAAATAATAGAGAAAAATATTTATACGAAGATTACGAAACAAGTTTATAACCAATGCCACGAATATTTTCTATACTCATTTGAGGAAGAAGTTGTTTTATACGATTTATATAAACTCTTATAGCTCCATCACTTCCACCATCACTATCTCTATATAGCTCATCTAAAATTAACTCTTTTGGAACAGTATTGTTTACATGTCGCATAAGTAGTAAAAGTAACTCATATTCTTTTTTTGATAAATCAAGCTTAGATTTATCATATAAAATTTGTTTATGTATTTCATCATGACATAGTAGCTTAATACATTTAACTTTATTAGGTTTTACTCTATTTAAAAGAGCATTAATTCTAAGTAAAAGTTCATCACTATCAAAAGGTTTAGTTATAAAATCATCACCACCATTGATAAAACTTTTACGAAGTACTTCTTTGTCTTTATGAGATGTTAAAAATATTGCTGGAGTTGTGTCATCAGCTTCTCTTAATTCTTTTAAAAGTGTCAAACCATCAATAAGAGGAACATTAATATCTAGTAGATATAGGTCAAATTTTTGTGAAAATGTAATATTTAACGCACTTTGTCCATTAGGAACATGAGAAACATCAAAATCACTATCTTCTAGAAGATCTATAAGAGTTTCTGCAAAAAGTAAATCATCTTCTAAGAGTAAAATTTTACTCAACATTCTCAATAGCCCAGCCAATAGTCTCTTTAGCATACATAGGAATAACGCCAGAATAATTATCTGGTACTACAAAAGGACGATTTTCTAAAATAATCTCTTTAAATTCAGGGCAAATTCTATAAATACTTTGTGCGTTATCACTAACAAATGTTTGGAGATTATCAAGCTTGTTATATTGGTCAAAAATTTCACATAAAAGTTGTAGGGCAATAGGTGCTGTAAAAACTCCAGCTGCACATCCACTACTCTCTTTTTTATCTTTAGGATGAGGAGCAGAATCTGAACCAAACATTACTTTTGGATGAGCTTTCAATGCAATATTTAAAAGCGCATCTAAATCTTCTGGTCTTTTTGCAATTGGTTTACAAAAGTTATGTGGCATCATCATTCCACCAATAACATCATCAAGTGTTAAAAGTAAGTGATGAACTGTAATAGTTGCATAAAGATTATCATGTTTATCTAACATTTCAACCGCTGCTTTTGTAGTGATATGTTCCATAATGATTTTTAGATTAGGAAACGAAGTAGCTAGAGATTCATAAACACTCATAAACTCAGCTTCTCTATCCATCACGAAACCATCAGTTTCACCATGAACACAAAGAGGAATCTCTAAAGCACTCATAGCTTCAAGAGTAGGACGCATCTTTTCTATGTCAAAAGATGAAACACCATCTTCTGAGTTTGTAGTGATACCAGCAGGATAAAGTTTAATAGCAGTTATTTCATCAGCAACACTCTCTAGAAATGCTTTGTCATAATTTTTATAAAAAATTGTCATATATGGCTCAAAATAATCATTTGGAACAGCAGCCATAATACGTTCTTTATAAGCTTTTACATCTTTTAAGCTTGTTACAGGAGGAACTAAATTTGGCATGATGATAGCACCACTAAAACTGTAAGCGGTAAGTGGAGCAATATTTTCAAGCATAACCCCATCACGAAGATGAAGGTGCATATCAAGTGGCATTAAAAGAGTATGAGTTTTCATAAGTTTGTCCTGTTTATAAATAGTTTTGAAATTATAACTAAATAGAGCTTTTTGCTTCTAAAATCAAATCATTTATAGCTTTTTCATAAGTTAAAACATCCTCTTGAGAGATTGATTCAAATCTTGTAACCAAAACAGGGGTTGTGTTTGAAGCTCTTACAAGTCCCCAACCATTTTCAAAATTTATG
>JAKISR010000019.1 GCA_021648465.1 Sulfurimonas sp.
TATTATGATAGTTTAAAAATTAATGATGAGGATTACACTAATTCTAGTGAAAATGTAGCATAGGGTAACAGGTGTTTAGGGAATTAGATTTTTGAAAAAGTTGTCTTGACAAGTTGGGGTAGTATATTAAAATATTAAGAAAAGAAGCTAAAAGCACTAATATTATAATTATTATACACTAACTTCTTTTATATCAGCAATATTTAATATGCTCTTATAAATTGATGCTATTAAGGATTTTCTGTTATTTTTAACAGCTTGATTTTCAGCATTTACCATAACTTCATCAAAGAATTTATCTAACTGTGGTTTTAAGCCAAGTAGTGCATCTAGTTCTTCTTCATAAGAGTCATACTTCATACTTAATATTTCACTATATTTTAGATACAAAATTTTTTCAGAAGCATCTTCAAAAAGTTTTATATCAACACTCATATCAACACAAAGATCAATATCTTTAGTGATATTTGCAACCCTTTTAAATGTTGAAGATATCTCAGCAAAATTTTCACTCTCAACCATAATACTAAGTGCTTCAATCTTTTTACCAATTGCAAGCAGTTCTCTTTCTCCAGAAGCTAAAACAGCTTCAATTATAGAAGGGTTTACTTTATAATATTGTTTTACACGCTCTAAGAAAAAATTCTCAAGGTTTTGCAAATCAAACTCTACATACTCTTTACTTAATTGCGAGAGAGTCTTAACTATATCAAACTCTAAATTATGCTCCCAAGTTATTCTAATTAATCCATTTACAGCACGACGAAGAGCAAACGGATCACGAGAACCTGTAGGAATCTGATTTACACTAAATAGCCCTAAAAGTGTGTCCAGTTTTAAGCTCATAGAAACTATAGCACTCATTATAGTTGATGGAAGCTCACTATCTTCACCATCAGGTAAATATTGCTCAGTGATTGCAGTAACTACTTCTTTACTTTCACCCTGCTCTAAAGCATAATAACCTCCCATAAGCCCTTGAAGTTCTGTAAATTCATAAACCATCTCACTCATTAAATCAGCTTTTGCAAGACTTACAGCACGCTCTAAAAGCTCTTTAGTAAAATTATTTGGAGTATATTTATCAAAAAGATTAAGAGCTATTTTTTTCTCACGCTCAATCTTATTTGCTACTGTACCTAAACCCCTAAAAAATGCAACTTTTTCAAGTCCTGTTGTACTTAATCCATTTTTTAAATCATTATCATAAAAAAATAATCCATCAGCTAAACGTGGATGAAGAACTCTTTCATTTCCTTCAATTACTTTAGAAAAATCACTAGTTAATGCATTTGAAACAACTACAAATTTATTTATTAATTTAGCATTTTTAAATACTGAAAAATATCTTTGATGTTCTTTCATAGAAGTAATAATAACTTCAGGGGGAAGTCTTAAAAATTTCTCATTAAATGAACCAAGTAGTGCAGTTGGATTCTCAGAAAGAGCTATAACTTCATTAAGTAATTCATCATCTATTTCTATCTTTATATCATTTTCTTTTTCTAATCTTTTAAAATCATTTAAAATATTTTCACGTCTAAGTTCAGGAAAAAGCGTAACACCACCTTTTTCTAAAGTTTCAAAATAATCTTTAGCACCACTAATATTTACCGCATCAAAATTTGAAATTCTATGAACAAAGGTTTGTTTCGTTGATTTAACATTAAAAAGCTCCATATCAATCAGCGCATCACCTAAGAGTACATTTATCCATCTTATAGGACGAATAAAACTCTCAACATTATCTCCCCACCTCATAGACTTACCAAAATCAAGTGATTTAATCCATGTTTCAATTATATTAGGTAATAACTCAGTTGACTCTCTACCTATAACATCTTTTTTATAATAAAGAACCTCTTTAGAACCTTTGTTAATACGACTTATCTTTTCTAAAGCAACACCACATTTTTTTGCAAAACTATTCGCAGCAGGTGTCGGCTTACCATCTTTAAAAGCAACTGTTACAGGTGCACCAAAAAACTCTTTGACAGAATCATCTTGGCTAGTTTTAAATTCTCTATGCCAAATTACTAAACGACGAGGTGTATAGTAAAATTCAAACTCACCTAGAAGTGAGTTTTTTTCTAAAACATCTGCATATTTCTTTTCAATATTTTTAAGTTCTTTTAAGAGAGCAATAGCGGGAAGCTCTTCTACACCTATTTCTATAAGTAGTGGTTTTAGCATTGTAAACTCTTTATATTATAATTATTATCGCGATTTTATCCTTTATTTTGTTAAAGAAGCATAAATTAAATATTTCTTAACTAAGGCAAACTTTTGTTATTTTATGTTTATATAAAAGTTTTGCAAGCTACAATATCGTATAATTTAAACAAAAAAGGATTTATAATGCCAAAGATAAATAAATACGTAGATATAGATAGTGTTGAGCGTGAAGCTAAAAAAGATTTAATAGATCGTCATTCTCCATTTATTCACTGTGAAGATAGTGCAAAAAATGGTGAAATGTTTTCAATTACAGTAAAAATGGGAAATGAGTATACTCATCCTGATGATTTTGATCATTTTATCGCAAATATGTCACTTTTTAATGGTAATACTCTTTTAGCACGTGCTGACTTTATTCCTGGTACATTAGGAAATGTAAAATCTCATGCTCAAGTTACTTTTAATATTGTTCCAACTGGTTCAAAACTTAATCTTGTTGCTCATGCATACTGTACAAAACATGGTGTTTGGGAATCAACTCCAGTAGAAGTGGCAGTAGTATAACGCTCTTATAATCCCATCTTAATGGGATTATCTATCTTTTTAAATCTAATATATAATTTTATTTTATTTCAGTAACATCATAATAGTAGACATTTGTGGAACATTTTTTGTTGCTTTCTAATAATAAGAAAGAGTTGTTTGAGATTGAATAGTACTATGTTTAAAAATAATTATTTTCGATTTAAAGTAAAATATTTCAGGCTGAAAAGCACTTGAATGTACGGTATAGTAGGAATAAACAAAGGTTTATTTACAAATGGCTGTACCCCAAGAGCAGGCTTTGCGCTAAAAAAGTACTAAAGAGTGTCCAAGTTGTGAAAGTTTTTTAACTAAAAAAGATGATAGAAAGTACGGAGCACAAAGATATAAATGCACCCTATGCAGTACAAGTTTTTTCTCAAAAAGAAGACCAAATAAACTACAAAAAATTATTTTAACACCCTCAAGGGGTACCTCGAAAAGTATGTTTACAAGAGACAAACCTTAAGCAATTTAGCTGAGGAAAATAAGAGAAGTTCTCTATGGATTCAGAAACAAATATTTGAATATGAACCAGAGATTAAATACCATAAACCAAAAGCAGTAGTTTTAGTTTGTGACGCCACTTAATGATGAAAGAAGAAGAGATAAGCTTGGTACTTTAGTTTTTGGGGTACCCCTTAGTGTAAAGATGATATCAATAAAGAGATACTTTTATTAAAACATATTGAAAATGAATTTTCAACTGGCTATAAACAATTGTTAAATCAACTTTTAAAGCTTGGCTATACCATTCTATTAGTTATAATAGATGACAAAAGAGACTTATACAGGGTTTTTAAGGAGTTTCCAATACAAATATACCACTCTTTCATCAAGCAAAGACTGTAAGAAGATATATGACAAAAAAATCACGAATACAAGCTGGAAAAGATTTGAAAAAATTATGTATCGTCTTACTCAAATAAATGAAAAAAACTTCACTAGAAAACTAGATGAATGGTATGAAATCTATAAGGATTTCATAGAAGAGAAAAGCACAAACCTAGATACAAGAAAATCTTACTATACTCATTAAATTCATAGAGGATTAAGCAAAAGTTTGAAATTAAAACTGGTTGATGACTATCTTTTAAACCATAAGAAAAAATAATTATTCAGCTTGAAATATTTTACTTTAAATCCCATATTCTCAGAAGGTTCAACTAAAAACTACAATCTTTATCTTATAGATGTATAGATGGTTTATCTATATAAAAACCCTGAGAGAAATCTATTCCTAAAGACTTCACTTTATCCATAATTATACTTGAATGTACATACTCCGCGATAGTTTTAATACCTAGCTTTTTGGCAAATTCTACAATAGTTTCTACAACTAAAAGTGCATTAGAATCTACATCTATATCTTTTACGAGTGAGCCATCTATTTTTATATAATCTACATTCATTCTAGTTAAATAACCAAAGTTAGAATATCCACTACCAAAATCATCTATTGCTATTTTTGCACCATATCTCTTTATCTCTACAATAAAGCGTTCAACTTTTTTAAAATCTTCTATAGCATCAGATTCAAGAATTTCAAATATAACTCTACTTGATGCCTTTGAATTTTTTAATTTATCAATAATAAAATTAAATATTTCATTACTCATGATATCTTCTATAGCTAAATTTATTGAAAATTCATAATTATTATTTTCAAATGTAGCAAATGATTTATCAATAATAGTTTTAGTAATAATATTATAAATTTTTATTTTTTTTGCTACTGGAATAAAAAGGGCTGGTGATAATATCTTTTTATTTTTATCTACTAATCTGGCTAAACATTCATATTTTTTTATTTCAGCAGTTTTTGTATCTATAATAGCTTGAAAATAAGGAACAATTTCTGAATTTTCTACAGCATATTTAATAATACCTGATAACTGTAGATTTCTTTTATATTCATCTTCAAACTTCATTCTATCTTCATATATCCAAAAAGAGGCACCTACCTCTTTGGCATATTTAAGAGCCATAGAAACTTTTGAAAAAATATTTTTATTATTTTTATTTGTAGACGAAGCTAATGTAAAATCAATATATATTTTAATATCTTGATACTCTATAATAATATTATTAATCTCTTGATAAAGATTAGATAGGTACTCTTTTAAGTCATAAAAACCCATATTTTTATCTATTACAAATGCAAACTCATCACCAGAGAGTTTATAAATATCATATTTAGGAATTTTTTCTTTAAGATACCTTCCAACTTTTTCAATTACATAATCTCCGACTATATAACCATAAAAATTATTAATAATTTGAAAATTATCAATATTAAATATTACTAATGAAAAATTTTTACTGTCTTCTAAAATATTTCTAAGTTGATATTTATTAGGAAGGTTTGTTAAATGATCTGTAAAATATCTTTTAAATAATTTATTTTTATACTCTTTTATGCATGTATTTTTTTTAGTGATTTGTAGATATAACTCACTTAATATCTCATCACTAATATTTTGAGAATCTATATTTGTTTTCAAATCAAAAATCGTTAAAATTATTTTTGATTTATCATTATGCTTTAACAATATGATCTTACTATCTGGAGTTATTTTAGATAATTCATTTTTTAAACTCTGAACCAATACAGTATTGTGTATAAAAGATGTTATTTGTAGCAGTATGTTTTTATTTTTTAATCTTTTAAATCTTCTTATTACATTAGGAATGTCACTTGAAGATTCTAGTATAAAACTATTTACCTCTAATGTTTCGCCATCTATTTCCACATAATTCTCCAAAAAATATATTTATTTAATTTTAACATATTTTTAACATATAAAGTAGATTTTAACCATATATTTATTATACTAATTAAATACATTATTTAAGGGTCACTATTGAAGTCTTTTCAAAATCTGTTACTTCTACAAAACCTATATCGACTTAGAGCTCTAGATTTTAAATATAGTGACCCTTTTTCTATAAATAAAAAAAACTTTATAGAAAAACCAAACTCAATTCAAGAATTAACAAATAATATCTCCACTTGCCATTTATGTGATTTAAGCAAATCTAGAACTCAAAACATGAGTGGTTTTGGAAATATAAATGCCAATCTAATGATAATAGATTACACAGTTTCATTAAATGAAGATATAACAAATTCTTATTTTACTGGTCGAACTGGTGAGATTTTAACAAATATGATATTAAATGTCTTAAATTTATCTATTGAAGATGTATATTTTACGCATTGTGTTAAATGCAAACCTTTAAATTCAAATACTCCATCAACTTCAGAATGGGATTCATGCAAAGATTATCTATTTTCTCAAATAGAATTTATAAAACCTAAAGTTATTGTTACTTTAGGTAAAGATGCTTATGCTAAAGTTACATCTGAAAACGAAAACTTCCAAAATGTAAGAGGACATGTTATAAACTTTAAAGAATATAAACTGATTCCTATTGAACACCCGAATCATCTACTTAGAAATCCTGATGATAAAAAAATTGCTCTAAAAGATTTAAAAACTATAAAGAGTTGCATATGCTAAAAATATATTTTATTATTTTACTTATTCCATTTACTATGCTTGCGCAAAGCTTTTTAATTTCAAATATTAAAATTCCGCAAACACAAGTTCAAAATTTAGATCCTTACCCATGTAATGAAGAATGTATGCAAAACTATCTTAAAAATGATTTCATTTTCTCATTTTTATCACATGCAACTGCAGAACTTGAAAATGAAATACTTCAAAGAGAGAGAGAGAAATTTATAAATCTTTTTAATCTTAGATCAAAAGCAGTAAGTAAAAAACTTCGTATTGCTCTTCTTCTGCCATACAACATAATCGGTAGATACGCATCATCAACAACAAATGCTTCCTTTGCTTATTTGATGGCTAAAAATCACCCTTTTGAATTAAAAAGTTATAAGATAGAAGATGAAAGTTATGAAGAGATATCAAAAGCATTATTAAAAATAAAAAATGATAAGTTTTATTATATAATCGCTCCTTTAACTCAAAACGGTGAAAACATTATCTCAAAGATTAATCCAAAAATAAATATATATTTTCCAACAATAAATAAAAGAGATACAAATACTACTTCAAAATATTTATATTATGGAGGTATAGACTATAGAGCACAAAGTGATTTATTACTTTTTGAAGCAGAATCTCCTTTAGTTATATTTCATGATAAATCTAAAATAGGAAAAGCACTCTCCGATTATCAAGAAAATGAATTTTATAAAAGAAATGTTTTAATAAATATCAACAATGAAAATAAAGAAGATGTTCAAGTTTTTGATGAAGAAGTTAATGTCATAAAATTTTCTATACCAAAAAGAACAACAAATTTAGAAAAAAATTTAAAAGATAATAAAAAAATTATAGAAGGTTCATTTTTCATCAATACCCCCATTATAAAAAGTGGCATGATTATGTCTCAACTTACACTGTATGAAACAAATGCAACAAATATTTTATCTACACAAACGAATTATAATCCTTTACTTCTTTCAATGACTCAGTACCAAGATAGAAAAAACATGATTATTGCAAATTCAATAACTAAAAATAAAGATGTTTTAATTGAAACAAATTATCTTTTAGGAAATGATATAGTGTATGATTGGATTAACTATACAACTACCATAGGGATGGATTACTTTTTTTATCTAATAAAAGATGAGGAAAGAGTGTATGATATAGAAGTTAAGGATAACCAAATGATATATGACATTGAGCTACTTCAACCATCTCTTTCAAGATTTATTAGTTATCGCTCTGCTAGAGAATAGTTTCATAATTAACTCCTTGACATCTTGGGTTATTTTTTGGGGTTTTGAATTAAAATCAACATACACTAAGCTTATATTTAACTCAAATATTTTCTTATCACTCTTATAAATATTTTGAAGTAATTTAAAAGAAGCAGCTTTAAACTCTATAAGCTCACTAATAACTTCTAATTCATCTCCAAGTTTAGCACTTGCTATATAGTTAGCTTCTAATCTTTTTGCTACAAAGTGTCCTTTTGCTAAAACGGGAGTTATTTTTTGATTAAAGAAAACATCACTTCTAGCTCTTTCACAAAAATTTAAATAATTAGAATGATATACAACTCCTCCCGTATCTGTATCTTCATAATAAACTCTTAACCTCATTGTATATCTCCTTTATTATTAATTTTTATTTATTTGACAAAATTATAACAATATATTATTAAAATTATTAGTTATGTTTAATATAAAAAATATTTATACATTATTTAACAATATTCAGTATAACTTAATATAATAAATTGTAAACTGCAATAATATTAAATGAAAGAGGGTATTAAATATGAAAAATAAACTATTAGCTTCGGCTATCTTACTGCCAGTATTAGCAAGTGCTGTATCCATTACAGATGCTGTACAACAAACGATTGGGACGCACCCTCAAATGAAAATGAAAATAGAAGATCATAATACACAGAAAGAATTATTAACTTCTGTAAAATCTGGTTATCTACCATCTATTGATTTATCATACTCTATTGGACCTGAGAAAACGAGAACAATAGCAAATGGCAGACAAGATGAAACATTAACTAGAAGTGAATTTTCTATCAAGTTATCACAAAATGTATTTTCAGGTTTTGATACTAGATATGGTGTTAAACAACAAAAATCATTAGTACTGTCTGCTGGCAGCACTGTTCAAGAAGGTGCAAATAATTTAGCTCTAGAAGCAGTTAGTGCATATATAAATGTGCTTAAAACTCATGAGTTTTTAGAAATCTCTAAAGAAAATGTAGCTGTTCATAAAAAGTATCTTTCACAGATTAAAGAAAAAGTAGATGCTGGTGTTGGGCGTAGCTCTGATTATAAGCAAACTCTTTCTCGTTACGAAAATGCTTTAAGTAATCAATACCTATCACAACAAAATTATGATAATGCAATTACAAGCTATAAGCGTATATTGCCAGGTAATGTAACTGCTTCAGATTTAGATAAACCATCTATTGGTAGTCTTCCTGCACAAAATATTGAAGCATTATTTGAACTTGCTATTAAAAACAACCCTACAATACATGTTTCTCAAAATGAAATTGGTGCAGCAGATGCAGCATTAAAACGTTCTGAAGCACCTTTTTATCCAACAGCAAATATAGTTCTTGAATCTTCTTGGGATAGACAAGCGAATGGGGTTTCTACAAATGCAGATAGTCCAAATCAAAGTTTATTTGATAAAAATGATGCGAGAAGTGCTTTGTTAGTACTTAATTATAATATCTTTAATGGTCTTGCTGATAAAGCAAACAAAGAAGCAAGTAGATATAGACTACTTAATAAAAACAGTACTTTAGCTGATGCAAAACGTTTTGTAAAAGCTAACACTCAAATAGCGTGGCAAACATTTAACTCAACAAAACAACAGCTTGTTCATATTGACAATAATATAGAGTCAACTTCTCAAACTGTATCTGATTATTTAAAAGAAAATGAATTAGGTAGAAGAAGTATTGTTGATTTATTAAATATTGAGCTTGAATACAATAATGCTAGAAATTCTAAAGTAACAGCAGAGTATGATAACATAGCTGCATACTACCAACTATTATCATACACTGGTAAAATACTAGAAGAGATGAATATTATTGTTAAGTAACAATAAAGACCATATATTAGAATGCTTGGTAATTTTTACCAAGCTTTATAATCGTCCATATAGTGCAGATGCATTAGTTGCTGATCTTCCGGTTGAGCCAGGCAGAGTTACTCCAAAGCTCTTTTCATTAGAGTCAAAAGGCTCTAAGTCTGCTTTTTTTCGTGCTGCAAAACGCGCGGGATTTAGCTCTAAGTTAGTAAACTACTCACTTAAAGATATATCTCCTTTGCTTTTACCTGTCATCTTAGTTTTAAAGGGTGATAAGGATCATGAAAAAGCATGTATTTTAACTGAAATTAGTCCAGATAGAAAGTATGCAAAAATTATTTTACCTGATATAAGTGATGGTGAAAACTGGGTTGAAACAGAGTTTTTAGAAGAAGAGTATATTAACTTTGCATTTTTACTAAAACCTGAACATCATTATAAAGATGCTCATAGACAGGTACTTAAACATGAACAAAAACATTGGTTTTGGGGAACACTTTCTTACTCAAAAGGTATTTATTCAGATGTTATAATCGCTTCTTTTTTGATAAATCTTTTTGTTATGGCTAGTCCAATTTTTACTTTAAATGTGTATGATAGAGTTATACCAAATAATGCTATTGACACTCTTTGGGTTTTTGCTACTGGTATTGCTGTGCTATATGTATTTGATATGATATTAAAATTTTTACGCTCATATTTTCTTGAAAATGCTGCTAAAAAAAGTGATGTCATCATGTCTTCTATGATTTATGAACATGTTTTAAATCTTAAGATAGCTTCAAAACCAACTTCCGTTGGATCTTTTGCTAGTAATATAAAAGATTTTGACTCAGTTAGAGGATTTTTTACAGCATCTTCCATTGCTACTATGATTGATTTACCATTTACAATTATATTTTTATTTATAATTTATATAATTGGGGATTGGTTAGTTGCTATCCCTATTGTAGCTGGTATAATTATTATTTTGTATAGCTTAATAGTTGAAAGACCAATGCGAAAAAGCATCCAAAGCACTTATGAAGCATCTGCTCATAAAAACTCTATTTTAATTGAATCATTATCTGCACTTGAAACTATAAAAGCTTTAGGAATTAGTGGCCAGTATCAATGGAAGTGGGAAGAAGCTACTGGCGATGTTGCACAAAAAGGTTTAAAATCTAAAATATTGTCAAACTCTATAGCAACATTTGTAAATTTTGCAATTCAAATAAGCACTGTCGCCCTTGTCATAGGTGGTGTTTATGCCATAGGTGAACAATCTTTAAGTATGGGTGGGTTAATAGCGGTTGTAATGCTTGCTTCAAGAACATTAGCACCATTAGGTCAAGTAGCATCACTTATTGCAAATTTTCAACAAACAAAAACAGCTTATGATGCTATAAATGCTATTATGGGACTATCTGCTGAGCGTGAAATATCTAAAAAGTTTGTTCAACGACCTGCCTTTACTGGAAAAATAGAATTTCAGCATGTAAGCTTTACTTACCCAAACACTGAAAATAAAATTTTAGATGATGTTAGTTTTATTATCAACCCTGGAGAATCAGTTGGTATTATAGGGACTAATGGTTCTGGAAAAACAACCTTAGAAAAATTGATTTTAGGACTTTATGAACCAACGGAAGGTTCTATTTTAATTGATGGGATTGATATAAAACAAATTGACCCAGCTGATTTAAGAGATAGCATATCTTATGTCCCTCAAGATGTTGTTTTGTTTCAAGGAACCCTAAAAGATAACATTATTCTAAGGTCTCCAGATGCTAGTGATGAAGATATCTTATATGTTTCAAAACTAAGTGGCGTAAATAGCTTTGCTGATGTTCATCCAATGGGATATGATATGCCTATTGGAGAAAGAGGTGATGGTTTATCTGGTGGTCAAAAACAATGTATTTGTATTGCACGAGCATTTATTAATCCAGCACCAATTATTTTACTTGATGAACCAACCAACTCTATGGATAGTACTCGTGAAGCAAACTTTATAAAAAATATTGTAGCACACAAAAAAGATAAAACAATAATTATCATATCTCATAAAAACAATTTGTTAGCAATCACAAAAAGATTGATTTTAATGGATAAAGGTAAAATTGTTTTAGATGGTTCCAACAATGATGTAGTAAAACAATTGAGTATTCCAAATAAAGTGGTAAAAAATGAATCTTAAAGATAAATTTGTAGATTACTCATACAGAAAAAAAGACATTAAAAAACTGCGTGTTAAAAATGAAAATGACTTAGAATATATGAATTCGGTTAGTTCTGCTATGCTTATGAATACAACATTAAAAACTTCTCTTTTATTGTGGACAAGTGGTTTTGTTATAGCATGGTTAATCTACTGGGCATATAATGCCGAGATAGATGCACTTACTCGTGGTCAAGGTAAAATTATCCCTTCTCACCAAATACAAGTTATTCAAAATCTTGAGGGTGGAATTGTTAGTGAAATTTTAGTTAGAGAGGGAGAAACAGTTAAAAAAGGCGATATTCTTCTTAAAATTGATGACACAGGTTTTGTTAGTAATTTTCAAGAGAGTAAATTAAGATATAATGAACTTCAAGCTAAATCTATTAGACTTCTAGCCGAATCCTTCTTAAAACCATTTAGAGTTAGTAAAGATATTATTAAAACTTCTCCTACCCTTATAAAACAAGAAAGATCTTTATATCTAAGCAATAAAGAGCAATTAGAAAATAACATACTTATTTATACCCGTAGAGCAAAACAAAAAGAGAATGAAATTAAGGAAGCAGAGGGTAAACTAAAACAATTAAAAGCAAACTTTTCTTTAATTGAACAAGAGGTTGAACTAAATAGACCTCTGGTGGAAAAAGGTATTGTATCTGAAGTTGAATTTTTACAACTTCGAAGACAAAAAAATAGCATTGGTGGCGAAATAAGTGCTATTACTCTTTCTATTCCTCGTTTAGTATCCATTTTAGAAGAGCAAAAAAACAATATTAAAGAGGTTAAATTAAAATTTCGTAATGCCGCAAAAGAATCCTACAATGAAACAAAAGCAGAGATGTCTAGAATTGAAAAAGCAAATATAGCAAGAGAGGATAAAGTGAAGCGTACTTTTGTTCGCTCTTCAGTAGATGGTACAGTCAAACAACTTCTTATCAACACTGTTGGTGGTGTAGTAAAACCTGGAATGGATATAATTGAAATTGTTCCAACTCAAGACAACTTGCTTGTTGAAGCAAAAATCAAACCTGCTGATATCGCTTTTTTATATCCAGGGCAAAGAGCTATTGTAAAATTTTCTGCTTATGACTTTGCGATATATGGCTCACTTGAAGGAACCTTAACACATATAAGTGCAGATACTATTATAGATGAAGTAGATAAACAAAACTACTACCTCATACATATAAAAACTGATGAAAATCATTTAGGAGATGAAGAAAATAAACTGAAAATTATTGTTGGTATGACTGTAGATGTTGATGTCATTACTGGAAAAAAGACTGTTTTAAATTATATTTTAAAACCAATTTTGCGTGCTAGAGAAAATGTACTAAGTGAGAGGTAATTATGAAAAAAATAATTTTATTTACAAATATGTCTTCAATTCAAAAGCATTGGCAAAGTGCTTTAGATACGAATTATAACACTATACTAATAGACAAATTAAAAGATCTTATAGAGTACTTAGATACAAATGATAACTCTATCATCATTCTTTTAGATGAGATGAGTACTTCAAATATTGAAAATACACTATCAAAACTAAAGTCTTATAGCTTTGTAAAAATTTTGATATTTAATGCTGTACCTGATGTACATCATGCTTCAACTCTTTTAGATAAAGGTATTAAAGGATATGAAAACTCTTTTATACATAAAGATAATCTACTTAAAATGCTTATAAGTATTGAAAATGGAAATAGTTGGCTTTTTCCACAGTTAACAAACTATATTATAAATAAATATGTTCAAAACAACTCTAAAAATGAGCCAGAATTTGTTAAAAGTTTAACAGAAAAAGAAAAAAATATTACATTTATGATAGCTGATGGTCTCTCAAATAAAGAGATTATACAAAAAGAAAAAATAGCACTCTCTACTGTTAAAGGGCATATCAGCCATATATTTGAAAAAGCTGGTGTAAGTGACAGAGTCTCACTTGCTTTAAAGTTTAAATAAAATAATCTATATCATAGATGATACTAAACGAGATGAAGATATAGTTTAGAAATTTAATACAAAAATCCAAATAACCATAACGGTACTTTGTTGCCTATAATGCCCCTAAAGATCAAGACAACTTCTCTAAAGATTTAACTTCATCCTCGGTTGTTACCTTATCCTACAGTTTTTAGATATTCAAGATAAGCATTCATTGGTTTTCTATATTTCAAACTTGAATGAAATCTCTTGAAATTATATTTGTACATGTAAGCTTTTACTCCTTCTTTTAACTCCTTGATAGATTGATAATCACTGATATAAATATTGCTATGCTTGAGAGTTCTAAAAAATCTTTCAATCACGATATTATCTATACTTCTACCTTTGCCGTTCATAGATATTTGAATATCATGCTTTTTCAATAATTGAGTATGCTTATGACTTGTATATTGGCTACCTTGATCACTATTAAATATTTTAGGTTTAGGATATTTAGCAAGTGCATCTTCAAGAACATCCGTTGCTAATGTTGCATCCATAGAGTTAGAGATTTTATAAGAGAGAATAGCTTTGCTATGCCAGTCTATAACAGCCGCTAAATACATAAACCCTCCATATTAATACGGATATATGTAATATCTCCACTCCATACTTCGTTTGGAGTTGGGATATAAACAGTTTTTCGTCTTCCAACTTTAGTCCAGTAATGTTTGAGTAAATACTTATAAATTGGATGTGCTTGATTTTTGAGGCTTGTAAGTTTTTTCTTAGTTGAATAAATCGCCTGTATCCCGAGTATCCTCATATATTTTAAAACTCGATTCCTACCAACTGCATAGCCATCTTCTTTGAGTTGTTCATATATAAACCGATAACCGTACTTTGAATTATCAGTGGCTATCTCATCAATTCTATGTAGTAGTTTTATATTATCTTGACTCATTGGCACTGGCTGATAGTAGTAATGGCTTCTGCTAATACCAAATATTTCACATTGCTCTGAAATGGATAGTTTTTGATGCTTGGACTCGATCAAAGCTTTTGTGTTACATAAGTCCAAGCTCTTTAGCTTTTTTACAGCGAAATCTGCTCTTACCGTGGCTTTACCCAGTGCTTTAGCAAGTCCATCATTCTCAGTCTTCAATTCTTCAATCTCATCACGATAGGCTTTTGTTGCTCCGCCAACATCAAAGGCAAGTGAAGCATTTTCTAAAAACTGTGTTTTCCATTTCCCTAACGATTGGGAAGTGATTTTATATTTAGTCGCTATTTGACTTGTAGTCATATCTTCTCTTAACATCTCTAAGACTATTTTAGTCTTTTGCGCAGCTGTATAAGTTTGCCCTTTTTTTCTACTCATAATTTATCTCCAATAATTAGTATTATTTTATCTTTTTTGAAAATAAATCTTACTGAATTGCTGTCTTAGATTTTAGGGGCATTATATTTGTCGCCACTAACCCGCGCTGCCGTTAGACTCCACTTGAACTTTATAAAGTTTTGTAGTATAATGTAGATACAAAAGGATACATTATGAAAAAAGCTATAAATATTAGAATGGATGAAACTTTGTTAACTGATTTAGACACCTATGCTCAAGAACTTGAGCGTTCACGTACTTATATTATTGAGAAAGCAGTAAGTACATATTTTGATACACTTGATGAGATGATTTCAGACAAAAGGATAGATGAACTTAAAGCTGGAAAAACTGAAGTTTATTCTCTTGAAGAGGTTGCACAAAGACTTGGACTCAACTAATGTTTAAAATTATTGTTCCCAAAGCTACTTTTAAAGAATTAGAAAAAATTGATATACAAAATCAAAAACTGATTTTTGAGAAAATTAAAGATTTAGAGCTGGGAAACTTCACAACAGACAAGGCTTTAAAAGGTAAATATAAAGGCAAGTTTAGAAAAAGAGCTGGAAACTATAGGATTGTATATTTAAAAGAAAATGACATTTTAGTTATCACTCTCATTAGAATTGCTCACAGAAAAGAAGTTTACTAAAAGTCTAACAAAACATAGCAAAAAAATATGTTACCACAGCCGATTTCAAGCTTTGAAAACTTCAGAGATTTAGCTACCATTGTAAAACAAAAAAAATACAAAGACAGGTAACATATTTTTGTACTCGACCGTTGGCATGTAGTCGCTCCGCGGCTACATGCCAACGGCGAAGCTGAGCTCTAAACGAGCCACCAACCATTTGTCGTATTTCGCTCCGCTACATACAACAAATGGCAGGAGTCTCACATCAAGATGTATCCCAGAAAATCACAAGCGAATTTTCCGATATACATATTAATGAAGCTCAGCTTCGCCGTTATATGCAAATCTAAAGTAGGAATACTATGAAAAAACTTTTAGTTGTTGAAGATGATGTAGATTTGAACACCACCATTGTTAAGTATTTAAAGATAAAGTCTTTTAAGTGTGAGGCTGTATATGATGGAGAAGATGCTGTTAGTATTGCTTATGAAAAAAACTTTGAACTTATATTGCTAGATATAAAGCTTCCCTCTTTGAGCGGTTTTGAAGTTGCAAAAAGAATCAGAGAGTTTTCTAATGTCCCTATAATTTTTTTAACTTCACTTGACACACAAGAAGATATAGAAAAAGGTTTTTTGCATGGAGGGGATGATTACATCACAAAACCTTTTTCGCTCAATGAACTATATCTTAGAATAAATGCGATTTTACGAAGAAATTTTCAAAATGAAACTACTATATTAATCTCAAAAGATATTGTTTTTAATACATTAAACTCAACACTTACAAAAAATAAAAAAGAGATACATTTAACTGCCAAAGAGATACTGCTTTTATCACAGTTTTTACAAAACAGGGATAAAATACTTACAAAAGAGGAGATTTTTTCTCATCTTTATGAATATGAAGAAGAGCAAAATGATGCATCTTTGAGAGTTTTTATAAATAGATTAAGAAAAATAATTGGAAAAGAAAAAATACAAACTATTAAAACCATTGGGTATAGATATGTTAGTTGAAAGAAAAAGTTTCTTAAGGTTCTTATTCATTTATATTTTCTCATCCATGTTTTTACTTAGTGCGGGGGTGTACCTTTATTATAAAATGAGTTATCAACTTATAGCAAATAACCACATAACACATATGAAAAAAGATATCAATGAGTTTATTAAAGCCAATCAAAAAATACATTTTTTACGCAATAATAAAAAGCCAAATTTTTTAGATGCCCCAATCGCTATATATATTAACAATAAGTATAAAAATGGTACTTTTAAACTTGAGAGTGTAAAAAGGTTAAATGAGGAGTATTTTATAAAAAATGATAAACTTTATTACATCCATAAAGAGCATAAAAGATGGGGGGAAGTATTTTTTATAACTCACAGGGATATTGGTGAAGATATTAAAAATTTACAATTTAATCTTTTAGCTTTTGCTCTCTTTAGTCTGTTTTTTATAGTTATCATAGCCTATTTGCTTGGAAAAATATTTTTAAAACCAATGAGTGATGTTATTAAATCTTTAGAAGAGTTTATCACAGATGCTACACATGAGATAAACACACCAATTAGCAATATATTAATCAATATAGAGCTTAGCAAAGAACTATATCCTATCGTTAGGAATAGTGAGGAGTTTACAAAGATAGAGAACTCAGCATTTCGTGTCTCTAAAATATTTAAAGATTTAAGTTTCTTAAAATTTGAAAATAATCAGATTAAAGAGAGAACTAATCTTGCGGTAAGCAAAGTATTGCTGGAGAGATTAGATTTTTTTAAAGCTTTAGTAGAAAATAAAAACTTACAAATAGATAAAAACATAGAAGCTGTGAAAGTGGAGATAGATAAAGAAGATTTAATACGCCTTATTGACAACCTTCTCTCAAATGCAATTAAATATACAAAAAATAGCGGGTTGATTACAATAACACTTAAAGATGAGTGCATTGAAATTATTAATGATGGCGAGATTAAAAACGAAAAAAAAGTTTTGAAAAAATTTGCAAGAGAGAATAAAAATGAGGGTGGCTTTGGACTTGGTCTTTATATAGTTCGAAAAATTTGTAATACTTATGGTTTTAAATTCACTCTTAAGTCATTAAATTCTCGAGTAATTTCAAAAATATATTTTTAACCTCTATTATTTTATACTCCATTAACATTGGGATGTCAAAATACTTTCATATAAACAAAATAAGGAGTTTATCATGAGACGGTCAATATTAACAATAGCAGGAATTTTAGTAGCTACAACATCTCTCTTCGCATCAGCAGATGCTGAAAAAATATTTGATAACAAATGTGCAGTGTGTCACATAAAAACAATACCAACAGATAGATCAAGTATGGTTGGACCAGCACTTTTTGGTGTTATGAAGCATGTGAAAATGGCATATCCAAATAGAGAAGATGCAGTTGATTTTATGGTTGATTATGTTCAAAATCCGAGCAAAGAAAAAGCAATTTGTATGCCTCAAAAAATTGCTTATTTTGGTTTAATGCCTTCACAAAAAGGTCTAATTACACCTAAAGAGCTTAAAAAAGTGTCAGAGTGGATGTTTGATAATTATCCTCCCGAAAACTTTAGAGGAAGAGGTGGAATGGGATGTGCGCAAAGCTGTTCTACTTTTGTGGACTTTGACCTAAATAAAGATGGTGTTATAGTTAAAGCTGAGTTATTAAGTGTTAGAGCAGACAAACAAGCAAAAAGAGCTGCACAAGGATTTCCAATGAGAAATGCAGCTAATGCTCCAGCATTTAAGACGATAGATGCAGATGGTGATGGAAAAGTTACTCAAAAAGAATTTACAGATTTTCAGATAAATAGAAAATCATCAAGAATGAATTCAAATATGAGCAGAGGTATGGGAAGAATGCAAAATCTTTCTACTTTCGCGGACTTTGACTTAAACAAAGATGGTGTTATAGCTAAAGATGAGTTGCTAAGTGTTAGAGCAGACAAACAAGCAAAAAGAGCTGCACAAGGATTTCCAATGAGAAATGCAGCTAATGCTCCAGCATTTGAGACGATAGATGCAGATGGTGATGGAAAAGTTACTCAAAAAGAGTTTAATCAACTTAGAACGCAAATAATGCAACAAAAATTCAACAATAATTAAGGAGGAAAAGATGAAAAAACTAATAGTAATAGCACTACTTTCAAGTGTAGTTTGGGCAGCGGATTTTGTAGGATACACAACTGAAGAGTTAATCAATAAGAGAGGTACAATTCCAGTAGAAAATAGACCAGCTTTTAGAGAAGAAATGCAAAAAAGAATGGCTACAATGACATCTGAACAAAGACAACTTTTTATGCAAAGTAAACAGCAAAGAAGTGGCATGGAACAAGGAGCTGGCATGGGCAGAGGTGCTGGCGGAGGAATGGGGAGAAAATAAAATCGTTCTATTTTTTCAGACTTTTATCTAAACAAAGATGGTATTATAGTTAAAGATGAACCACTTAGTGCAAGAGCAGACAAACAAGCAAAAAGAGCTTCAAGATTTAATAACTAGTTTTAAATAAAAGGAGAGTATATGCACACCTCAAAAAAACCCATTGGGTTTTGGTCAGCAGTATCAATGGGAGTAGGCGCTATGGTTGGTGCGGGAATTTTTGCACTCCTTGGTGAAGCAAGTGCTATTTCTGGAAGCGCGGTTTATATCTCTTTTATTATAGGCGGGATAATAGCTCTTTTTAGTGGTTACTCTTTAGGAAAACTAGGAGCTCGCTATCCATCATCTGGCGGAATTATAGAGTATTTGTCTCAATCTTATGGCATTGGTTTTTTTACTGGCACAATGGGGGTTATGCTGTATTTCTCTGCGATTGTTTCGTTGAGCTTAATAGCAAAAGCATTTGGAAATTATGCTGTTACATTTCTTCCCTCTTCTGGTGTGTCTCAAATTTGGCATCATGTTTTTTCGGTCGGAATTATTGTTTTATTTGTCTTAATTAATCTAAGGGGAGCAAAAGATGTAGCTGTTTGGGAGAGAGTTACTGTTGGTATAAAGTTTTTTGTATTAACACTTTTGTCTATTGCTGGTATTGTATATTTAAATCCAGTACTATTATCTCCTAGTTATTATCCACCAGTCAATGACATATTTTTTAGTTTAGCAATTACATTTTTTGCATTTGAAGGCTTTAGAGTTATCACCAATACCGCAGAAGATATGCCAAATCCAGAAAAAACTCTCCCCAGAGCAATGATGACATCAATTTTGTTAGTGATGATACTTTATGTGGCAATTTCATTTGCTGTTTTTGGTAATTTACCAGTAGAAAAAGTTATTGCTGCTAAAGATTTTGCCTTGGCAGAGGCAGCATTGCCAATATTTGGCCATATTGGTTTTTTAATTGTGGCTATTACAGCTTTAATTGCTACTGCATCTGCTATAAATGCTAATTTGTATTCAGTTACAAATGTAACCTACCAGTTAGCAAAAGATGGAGAACTTCCTGCTAGATTTGGAAAACCAATTGGACATAGCAGGGAGGGTTTAGTCATTAGTGGTATTTTAATTATTATCTTATCTCTCTTATTTGATCTTTCTCAAATAGCGGCAATTGGCTCAATCTCAATTTTATTTATTCATACAGTTACTCATATTGGGCATTTAAAAATTATCTCTAAAACAGGAGCTTCTAAATTTCTTGTTTTTATTGCTGCAGTGCTAAGTTTTACCGCTATGGTACTTGCACTTGTTTATGTTAGTAAATCTTCGTATAGTATTTTATACATACTTATTAGTTTTGTTTTGCTGGCTTCATTTACGGAACTGCTATTACAAAAAATATTAAAAAGAGAGATTAAACCGAGAATATAATTTAAAGTAAGAAAACAGTATCTAATAAATATTTAAAAACTACAAGGGTGTCTGCAAAACCTTTGCTAATAAACATAAAAATAGGGATATTTATTTGTAATTTTTTTTACATAGCTTCTTTGTCCGTTTCTTTTACAGTCCATATGAATGTAAGCGGGATGAAAAGTAGAGTCAAAAATGTTCCGATCATCAAGCCACCAATAGCAACAGCACCCAAAGGTGCTAACCTTTCTAAACCTATGGCACTTCCAAGAGCAACTGGCAACATTCCAGCTGTAACCGCGAAAGCTGTCATAAGAACAGGTCTAGTTCTAATCTTTAAAGATTCTAGCATAGCTTCTCTTTTGTCAAGCCCCTCTTGCATTTTTTCTAGGGCAAAATGTATAAGAAGTATGGCATTATTTACTATAACACCACTTAAAAGCATAAAACCCATCATTGCTGGCATTGATGTATGATAATTCATAATAAGCATTATCCAAGAAGCCCCTATAATCGTTAATGGGATAGAGAGCAGTATCATCAACGAAATTTTCAAAGAATTAAAAAGTGTAATAAGTGTAAAAAAGATTAGCACTATTGCAAATCCAATCGCTCCTATCATTCTGTTTGCTGAATCTTTAAACTGCTTTATGTCTCCTGTTTGCTCCATACTTACACCTTGAGGAAGTACTATATCTTTAGAAGAGTCTTCAAAAGATGCCATAATATGTGAAATAGCAGCTTTTTCTCTAAAACCATAAACATTTAAAGTATATTGCAGCCCTTCTCTTGTGATAAGTGTTGGTTCAACAATTTTTTTAATTTTTGCAAATTTTTGGAGTTCTACTAAACCTTTTTTAGTAGCTATCTTTGTAGAGAGTATAGTATCACTTGAATCTCTATAGTTCTTATCAACCCAAACTCTAATCATATAATCAGAACTATTTTGTCTTGAGTAAGATGAAACCAATGCACCATGAAGAAGCACTTGAACTTGAGATACTATATCTGAGCTTGTTACCCCATAAGAGAGTGCTATTACTTCATCTATCTCTAAATCATAGACAACTTTATCCATATCCCAAGTTCGTGAAACTGATACTATCCCTTGAGTGTTGTAAAGAGCTTTTTCAATCATATCGCCAGCTTTTGTCAAATCTTCTATGCTATCACTATAAAGTGTTACATCTAGGTTTGCTCGAATACTAGCTAGCGCAGTAGCACCATAATCAACAACTTCAAAATGCTTTATGTTCTCTAGCTCCGATATCTCCTCTCTAAGCTCCCTTTGTATCTCCCAAATACTCTCCTCTCTTTGGTATCTATCAACATAAGTTGCATTGATTAAAATTTGGTCTATTCCGCTACCACTTCCTATACTTAGCACCCCAGCTTCAGAACCAATAGAACTTGACACCCTTAACAACTCGCCATGCTTGTGTAATATCTCATCTATCTGCTCAACAATAAATTGAGAATTTTCTATTGGGAGGTTTGAGTCAACTGTAACGGCAATTTTAACCCCACCTGTATCCATAGGGGGCATTAGTTCTTGACCAACAACGGGCATAACCCCCTTTACGCTTGTTACAAACAAAAAGATTAAAACAACAAAATAAACTGTTGCGATTTTTTTGCTATCTAGTGCCATCTTAACAGCGCTTGAGAAAAACCTTTGCACTTCATCTGTTACTTTACCAAATGTTTTATGAAAAAATTTCTCGCTAGTTCTTATAAATTTATTATCAATTGTTAATATATGAAGCGAAAGCAGTGGTACTGCGGTTATTGAAATAATATATGAAGCTACAAGTGCAAGCAAAAGAGTTCCAACAAGTGGTTGAAAAACTGTTTGTGGATACCCACCTACAAAAAGCATAGGTGCAAGAGCAATCATTGTTGTTATTGTTCCAGAAAGATCAGCAAACATAATCTCTTTTGTACCAGTAAAAACTGCCTTATGGATATCCTCATTTAGTTCCCGATAGTGCCTCTCAATATTTTCCATAACAACAACTGTATCATCAAGAAGTAATCCTAAAGCAAGTATGATTGCAGTTAGTGTAACAACATTAAACTCAATTCCCACTATCCACATCAGTGCTATTGTTGCCGCATAAACTATAGGTATGGTAACAAGGACGACCAAAACCTGTCTAAAACTTGCAAGGAAGAAAAAGATAACGATTGTGGACATTATAATCGCATCTCGTAAAGATTCAAACATATTAGTTGTACTTTGTGCAATTGTATCTTTTTGAGTATCACTCACCTCAAAATTAAGATTTTGGTATGTTGCTCTTAATTTGTCCATCTCTTTTTCGACAAGATCAATAGTTTTAATAATATCTGCGCTATCTCCCCTTTGTACAGCTAGGGCTATTGATTGTTTTCCGTTTCCAAAATACTCAGCACTGTTTTCATAATAAGAAAGAGTAATCTCTGCTATATCTTTAAGTGTCACTGTTGGTGTAATAGAAAGTTCTTTTAAAGAGTTAATATCATCTCTTTTTAGAGATGCTTTTAGTAGATAACGACTTTTTTCATTTGTCACAAACCCTGCAGCTAAGTCTTTATTGTTTGCAGATATTACAGCTATCACTTGAGATAAAGATAAATTTAGTGCTTCTAATCTATCTTTATCTACAATAACTTGTATCTCTTTTTTATACCCTCCAAAAATATCAACATTACTTACACCGTCTATTTTTAAAATCTTTTGCTTGAGTTTTGTATCTGCAAGTTCACGAATATCCTCTAAACTTATTGTATCATTTTTAGAAGATACAGCTATGGTTATAACAGGTGCGGTAGTTGAAGTGATTTTTATTATTTGTGGTGCTAATATTGTGGAGGGGAGTTTGCTTTTTATCTTTTCAAGCGAACTACTAACATCATTTGAAGCAGCATCTATATTTTTTTCATATTCAAACTCGGCATTTATAACACTTACCTCATCAATAGTTGTTGAGAAGACTCTTCTTATCATATCTAGTGTGTAAAGCTCCTCTTCAACATTGACAGCAATATTTGTCGCCATAGATTCAGCAGATGCACCAGGTTGAACTATTGCTATAGCGATTTGAGGATAATTTGAATCTGGAAAAAGTTTATGATTAATTTTTGTATATCCAACAATTCCCAAAAAAATAAAAAGTGTTAGAAACGAAAATATAAATGATGGCCGATTGAGCAGTGCCTCTATAAAGCTATTTGATTTTTTCATCACTTAACCTCTATAATATTTACATCTTTATAGTGTGGTAAAATAGATAATTTACTTTGAGAAGAAATTGCTATTTTTTGTGTTGGACACGGGGTAACAATCGCCCTGTTTCCTTCAACTAGCAAAATTTTTACTTCAAAAAAATTAAATACACCATCTTTATAAACAAGCAAATCTGTCTTGGAGTCACTGTATAAAATAGCTCTTTTATTTACACTACATCCATTAATCTCATTAAAAATCACATCTACTTTAAAACTTTCACCATTAGTTGCATCTATCTCTTTATAGAGTTCAACCTCTGCAATTTTCAAGCCATTTTTTGCATCGTCATATATGGTTTTGATTTTTCCATACTCAACATCATCCACAAAAACACTCAAACCTTTTTTTACTTTCTTATCAACAAAACTAAATATAAGTTTTTGCTTAATGGTGTTTAGTTTTATTATAGGTTTATTTGGCATAGCTAAGTCACCTTTATGCGATATAACATTCGATATTACCCCATAAAAAGGCGCTTTTATGTTTAAATACTCTAATTGATTGATTAGTGAGAGTAGTTTTTGTGAGCTTGCATTTATATTTGCACTTGTAGCACTTAATGCAACTGCGCTAAGGTCAAGTTTTTCTTTTGAAAGAGCCTTTATTTCATAAAGTTTTTTGTTTCTTTCATATACTAATTTTTTGTAATCAAAATCTTTTTGCATCGCTTCTATTGAACTTTTTAGAGAGTTTATATTTGATTTTATCTCTTGAGAGTCTATCTTTATAAGCAAAGTGCCTTTTTTTACTACATCTCCCTCTTTTACATATACATTCTCTATATATCCACTTAGTTTTGATGAGATATTTACACTTTTTTTAGCATATAAAGTAGCAAGATAACTTTTTTTATCCATAAGAGTAGAGTCTTTAGCTGTATCTAGTTTTAATGATATGCTTGGTTTAACTGCTACAGGAGCATTTGCAATCTCGTTTTTTTGTGAGAGTAAAAACTTTCCAGCAACAACTCCTATAATTATAAATATAATAATAACAATAATTTTTCGCATTATTTACTCCCTTTTTCCAATAAATATTCTATATAATATATAGCTTTTTGATATGTGTATTTTGAATCAATCATTTTTGATTTTGCCAACTCTTTTTGAGCTTTTATAAAAAGTAGGTCATTTATAGTTATCGCACCACTTTCATATCTAATCTCTTCAATCTTAACACTCTCTTGAAGTAGTTCGTATTGTGAAGTGGCATTTTTATAGTTTGCAATTGTCTCATTAAGTTTTGCTATAGATGTAGATATATCTTTTTGTATCGCCCTCTTTATATCCTCTTTTTTGATAATATTTTGAAGTTTTTCAACCTTTGCTGACTCTACAGATGCACCTCTTGAACCAAAATCATAAATATTATATTTTAGTTTCACACCAATCTGCCAGATTGTTTCGCTCTCAAAGTCGCCATAATTTATATTTGTTGAATCGTTAAAACCAAAGTTTTTTCCATAGTAGCTATTTAGTGATACTTGAGGATAATAAGATGCCTCTTTTATCTCAACTTTTTTTTCTATTGCTTTAGAAGCGATGTCTAATACTTTTAATCTATCAAGTGAGTCTATAAAATTAGTATCAAGCTCCTCCACATTTGATACTTGAATCTTTACATCCTCTAAAGTACCTATCTCCTTATCTATAAAGTATTTTAAAGAAGCCTTTAAAATAAGGATATTCGTTAAAATAGTTTGCTTGTTCGCTTTTATGGATTCTAAATCATTTTTTGCTTTTAACTCATCTATGTAAGCTTTTTTACCAAGTTTAACTTCCTCCTTTATAACATTTACAAAAGCGTTTTGTGCATCAAAGTAATCGTTAAGCGAACTTAACTGCTTATTAAGAGAAAGTATTGAGAGATATATACTTTTTACATTATATATAATTTGCTCTTTTGTTAAGTGCTCAACAGCCAAAGCACTCTCAACTTGTAGCTGTTCAATCTCCACACTTTTTGTTTGTGCAAATCCTGTAAAAAGTGCTACAGAGTAGTTTATCCCTACACTAAAGAGATCTTGTGTTGTAGGGGTTGCTGTTGATGGGGATATGGAAGCTGGAGTTATTGGAGCTAGGGTTCTAGGAAGATTATAATGCTCAAAACTTCCAACAAAGCTAAGTTCACCATATTTAAGACCCTGTTTTTGTTCTTTATTTAGTTTATTAATCTCTTTGTTTAGTTTTATTTCACCTAGCTTAGAGCTATTTGAGAGTGCAGCATCAACACTTTCATCAAGCGATAAGCCTAGTAGTGAAATTGATACTAAAGTGAGAACGGATACTATTTTTATCATAATGCAACCACCTTACTTAACATTCGTTTAGTATTATATCTATAAATCTATTTACTAATGCGCAGCTAATTTAAATGTTATTTTGAGTTACTTTTTTAAAGAGTTTAAAAGTGTATGAGAAATTTTCTCAGCCGCTTCCTCAAATGAATGCTTAGTTAGAGTTTTAAGAGATGCATCAATCTCTATGTTTGCTTTTTCTCTTAGCTTTTGTGTGGTAAAAAGAAAAGATAAAGAGCCTAAAATCATCATCTGCATATACATTGGCTCAACACACTCAAACAGCTCTTCGTTTTTACCTTTATCTATAACTAAAGAAAGAACTTTAAAGGTTCTTAACATCTGCTTTAGAGCATCTATTGGCATATCTTTTCCACCATTTGCCATCTCCCTCATAAGCAAAGATGCAATATATTTATTTTCGCAAAATTGCTTTGCAATGGTTACAACATAAGCTATAAACATCTCCTTAACTTCATTTTTAGAATCAACAGCATCCTCAACTGCTTTGGCAAGTAGAGAAAAATTATTCTCTAATATAAATACATACAGTTCATACTTATTCTTAAAATGGTAATATATTGCTGCTTTAGTAATATCGCATTTTCTTGCTATATCATCTATGGAAGTAGCCGTATATCCTTCATTTGCAAACAGCTTCTCCGCAACTTCTAAAATCATCTCTTTTTTATTCAAAATATATTCCTTAATAAATGTTTAGTAAAGCAATTGTATCAAAATACTCTTTATGCCTATTAAAGATTTTAATGCCATGAGAAACAATCTTAGTAAAGTGCCATACATATTATTATAGTAACAATAAAAATGAAGATTAACTCTCAAAGCCACTACTTATAGAAGTCAAAAAAACAAGTAAAAAAGAAGTAGCTTTGTCTAAAAATATCTCAAAATTTCAACGCCGATAAATATAGCACCTAAAAATACAAAAGAAGATATAAAAACTAATGAAGTGGTTAGTTTTGGTTTGCAGTCATATAATGATGCTAAGTTTACATTTGCTACAGCTAATGGCATCATGAGTTGTATAAAAATAATACCTTTTAGCATTGAATCTAGCTCTATATTTATAAGAATTAAAAATGCTAAAAGAGGAAGTATAATAAATTTGAAAGTTAAAATCCAAATAACTAATTTTTTGCTAATCTCTTTTATTTGTGATCCATAAAGATAGATACCAAATAAAAATAGTTGCATAGTCATTGAGGCATAAGCACCCATCATTAGAGTATTCATAATTTCAGGGCTCGGTTGATAGTTGTTAACACTTAAAATAATTGCCAAAAATGCAGCCCATAAAATTGGTAGTTTAATAATGTTTAAAATTGAAGTTTTAATATCATAAGTTCCACGCGAATAATAATACACACCAATTGTATAAACTACAAATATATTCATCAAATTAATCATAGTTGTATATGGGATTGATTCTTCACCAAAGATAGCAATATTTAAAGGTATGCCTAAATTTCCAGTATTTCCAATGATTGCTGCGACTGTGGCAATAGAGTATTCTTTTTTATTTTTAAATAAAAATTTTGCAAATATTGCAGATATTATTATGGCAAATACAGCAATAACCAAATAGATAGATGGCGCCCAAACTAAACTTATATCTATTGGGCGAATTAAAAGTCCCCAAAATGTTAAAAAAACTTGTAAAAAATAAACATTTATAAGTGTAATGGTTTTATCATCTATCTTATCTTTAAAACTAAGTTTTGATAGATAACCCATAACAATGAAAATATATATTCCTAATATTGAATAAATTATTGAACTCATGCGTTATTATAATAGAAAAGTTATAAAAAGAATAAAAATTTCTATCATGCTTTATATTTTTTAAAACATATTATTAGCACTCTTTTTTGTTATAATTCACACATGCAAACTACTCAATCGATAAAAAATATACTTATAACAGGGTGTTCTAGCGGTATAGGCTATGATAGCGCAAAATATCTACAAGAAAATGGGTATAAAGTATATGCTACTGCTAGAAAACAAGAGGATGTACTTAGGCTTATAAAAGAGGGTTTAAATGCTTACTTGCTTGATGTTACAGACTCACATGAGATAAACAAAATATTAGATATTATTGTTCAAAATGACGGTGAGCTTTATGGCGTTTTTAATAATGCCGGCTTTGGACAACCTGGAGCAGTTGAAGATATAACTACAGATGTTTTAAAAGAGCAGTTTGAAACAAATTTTTTTGCACTTCATGAATTAACAAGACAAAGTCTAAAAATTATGCGTAAACAAGGTTATGGGCGAATCATTCAACACTCCTCTGTTTTAGGACTAATTTCACTTCGTTTTCGCGGAGCTTACAATGCTTCAAAATATGCAATTGAGGGTTTATGCGATACTCTTCGGCTAGAGCTTATCGATACAGATATATTTGTAAGTACAATAAATACAGGACCAGTCCGTTCAGATTTTAGAAAAAATGCAATACAAAAATTTAAGCAAAATATAGTATACGAGAAAAGTGTTTTTAAAAAGCAATATGAAGCTGAACTATTAACTACAAAAGAGAAAGCTGATGATGTATTTACAAAAAATTCTGATGTAGTAATAAAAAACATAGTCCATGCATTAGAATCAAAAAGACCGAAATCAAGATATTATAATACCTTAGCAACTCATATATTGGGTGGATTAAAAAGAGTATTATCCACAAATTTATTAGATAAAATTTTAAGAAAAATATAAATCACTTCATAAAAGCCAAAAGTGAAGCAATAACTGCAACATTTAAAGACTCAACTCCACGGTTCATCGTAATAGAGAGAGAGTCGTTACAAAGTGCTTCAACTTCAGAGCTAACTCCATCGCTTTCGTTTCCAAGCACAAATATAGTTTTGGTATGTTTTTTAATGGAGTAGATATCATTTTTAGCATGAGCATTAAGTGAATAAATTTTAGTATCATTCAAATCATTAAGTATTTCATCTAAAGAGTTACAATAATATATAGGCAATTTAAAAAGTGTTCCAGCGCTTGCTTTTACAACAAGTGGTGTAATTTTAGCACTATTTTTTTTTGGTAAAATTATTCCGTCTATTTCGCTAGCTGCACATGAACGAATAATCATCCCTAAATTTTGAGGGTTGTGAATACCATCAAGTGCTATCAATTTAAACTTATTCATAGTTTTTATTTCATCTGTACTTTTATATGTTTTAGCGATGATATCTATTGCTACACCTTGGTCTTGTTTTGAGTTTTTACTAATTCTGCTTAGTGATTTTTTTTCATGTATAGTTATCTCAATATCTCGTGAATTAGCTAAAGAGTTTATGAGTTTTATATTGTCATCAACTTTATTAGAATTAGACATATGTAGTTTATAAACTTCAATATTTGCATCTTGTAATACTTCAACTACTACATTCCTACCATAAAGTGTAATGATATTATCAAAAAATGATTTTTTCTTTTTATATTCTTGAGAATCTTGCATATTAAACCTTTTTATTTATAAATTAAACAATATTATATGAAATTTCTGTTTTATTTTTCATAATTTTTATCTCTTTAACTTGAAGTTCTTTAATCTCTAAGGCCATAAATTCTTTCATTGATTTTATATTGTTTTGAGCTATTGTTTTTAGAGCTAATCCTCTATAGGCTTTTGCCCAATGGCTAATCACTTTACCATCTTTTAAAAATTTTAATGTAGTATAGTTTTTGTTTGATTTATAAAATTTATCATAATATCCTGCTCTTAAATCAAGTATATCGTCATTTGATAACAGCAAGTCTAGCTGATACGAAAATCTATCTTTATAAAACTTATCGGGTGCAATATCGCCAATACTATTTCCTTGTTTTACCTTGTAGTTAGCAATGACATCTCCTGCATAAATAGGACCATAAAGATTTGAAAATATTATAGTATTTTTTTTAATATATTTTTTTTCATTTTGATTTAGTTTGTCGTATTGTAAGTGATCATAGGCTACACCACGATATCGCTCTATTGCACACATTAAAGGTGAGTTAAAAATATCTACAATATAGGGCTTGCATTCACTATAATTTTTAAGACCAAATAGATTTTTAATTTTTTCTTCATCGCCAGTGTTTATTATCTCATTATATGTTTTTAGTATTGTATCTCTTGCTTTAATAGCACCAAGAATATCTTTGATTATTTCATCGCCACCACTTTTTTTACCTTCTGATGGAGAAAATAGTATTTTTAACATTTTTGTCCTTTTGAATTGACGAAGTATATTATTAAAATATTATTTTACACATTAATTTTATATCTTTTATCATTTGCGAATAAAACACTTGACTTTAAAAACGTATTTAACTATAATTCTGACTCAATTTCGATGCTGCCATAGCTCAGTTGGCTAGAGCAGTTGATTTGTAATCAACAGGCCCGGGGTTCAAATCCTCGTGGCAGCACCATGAAATATAATATTAGAAACAGTGTTAGACCAGAAATATATATTGTAAATATAACGGTGGGATAGTCAAGTGGCCAACGACGGCAGACTGTAAATCTGCTCCCTATGGGTTCAGAGGTTCGACTCCTCTTCCCACCACCATCACACCTATGCGGGTGTAACTCAGTGGCTAGAGTTCCTGCCTTCCAAGCAGGCTGTCGAGGGTTCGAATCCCTTCACCCGCTCCATAGTGATATTCTGGAAGCTGAAGTACAATTTCAAAAATTAACTTCATAGATATAATAGTTTGCGTAGATGCAAAATATTTATATAGCTTTTTATCTAAATTTCTAAAATCTAATAAAATAAATTATTAATGTTAAAAATCATGCAATTATTGCTTAGAGCTAATTCTGTATTTCTAGGATTGGGTGCAGATTATGTGCTAGATGCTCACAAGGGCTGTCGTGGCTCAGGGGTAGAGCACTTCCTTGGTAAGGAAGAGGCCGTGGGTTCAATTCCCACCGTCAGCACCACTTAAATAGAGAATTAACCTCTTTTTAAGCAATAATTGAATGATTTTTGGGTATAATCCCGTTTCAATTCACATTTAAAGTCGGAGGACACTATGGCAAAAGAAAAGTTTGAGCGTAATAAACCGCATGTAAACATTGGTACAATTGGTCACGTTGATCATGGTAAAACAACATTAACAGCAGCGATTACTGCAGTATTAGCAGTAACTAACGGTGCTGAGCTTATGGATTATGATGCAATCGATAATGCTCCAGAAGAGAGAGAGCGTGGTATTACTATCGCTACTTCACACGTTGAGTATGAGACTAACAAGCGTCATTATGCACACGTTGATTGTCCAGGTCACGCGGATTATGTTAAGAACATGATTACAGGTGCTGCTCAAATGGATGGTGCTATTTTAGTTGTTTCTGCAGCTGATGGTCCTATGCCACAAACTCGTGAGCATATCCTACTTTCTAAGCAAGTTGGTGTTCCATATATCGTTGTTTTCATGAACAAAGAAGATATGGTTGATGATGAAGAATTATTAGAATTAGTAGAGATGGAAATCCGTGAACTATTAGATATGTATGACTTCCCAGGTGATGATACTCCTATCACTACTGGATCAGCTCTTAAAGCTCTTGAAGAAGCAAAAACTGGTACATTAGGTGACTGGTCTGCTAAGATTCAAGAACTTATGAAAACTGTTGATGAGTATATTCCTGAGCCAACTCGTGAAACAGATAAAGATTTCTTAATGCCTGTTGAAGATGTTTTCTCAATCTCTGGTCGTGGAACAGTTGTAACTGGTCGTATCGAGCGTGGTATTGTTAAAGTTGGTGAAGAAGTTGAAATCGTAGGTATCCGTGATACTCAAAAAACTACTGTAACTGGTGTTGAGATGTTTCGTAAAGATTTAGATCAAGGTGAAGCTGGAGATAACTGTGGTATTTTAGTTCGTGGTATTGCAAAAGACGATGTTGAGCGTGGTCAAGTACTTTGTAAGCCAGGTTCAATTAACCCACATACTAAATTTACTGCAGAAATTTATGTCCTTAGTAAAGATGAGGGTGGTCGGCATACACCATTCTTCAACGGTTACCGTCCTCAGTTCTATGTTCGTACAACTGATGTTACGGGTGCAATCACTTTACCAGAGGGTACTGAGATGGTTATGCCAGGCGATAATGTAAGCATTACTGCTGAATTAATTCATCCAATTGCTATGGAAGAGGGTACTAAATTTGCAATCCGTGAGGGTGGTAGAACAGTTGGTGCTGGTGTTGTAGCTAAAATATTAGCATAGATAAGTATTGTGCAAACATTATAATGAGCTTTTACTCATTATAATGCCAGGGACAAAAATCCCTACAACCCCCTAAAGCTACAAAACATTTTGTTTTGAGAGAAAAAAGGGATTTTAAATAAGGTAAAGATAATGAGAGAAGCAATTCACTTAGGTTGTGAGAAATGTACAAGACGTAACTATCACACAACAAAAAATAAAAAAGTTCATACAGAAAAATTTTCAGCGCGTAAGTACTGTAAATGGTGTAAAGAGCACACAAACCACAAAGAGATGAAGCTGTAATCAGTTTTTATCTTTAAGGTTATAAAACGACTAGTCGTTTGAGCACTCAGCGTTAGCATAATAATTTAGACTTGTTCAAATTATGTTAGCATAAAAAGTAGGTTGCCCTTAATTTGCGCAACAAATTAAGGCGTGTAGCTCCAATGGTAGAGCACCGGATTCCAAATCCGGGTGTTGGGGGTTCGAGTCCCTCCACGCCTGCCATGCATTTATTATTTGTGAAACTATAAGGTTTTACTTATAATCAATGCAATTAATTAGAAAAGTTTTTTCTTAGCAAAGCAATAGCTTTAGTGAGAGGAATCTTTTTGAAGCTTTGCTTTAAAAATAGGAGATATAATTGAATTTAGGTACACATTTTAGAAATGCAAAATTAGAATTAGCAAAGGTTATCTTTCCTACTAAAGGGCAGGTTAAACAAGCATTTATTTCAGTTTTAATAGTTGTTGCAGTTATTACTGCCTTCTTAGCTTTAGTTGATTTATTAATGTCATCAATTATGACAGCAATACTAGGATAAGGAGAGCTTATGGCACATCAATGGTATTCTATTCAAACTTATGGAAGTGAAAGAAAAGTTCGCGAAGCAATTTTTATCATGATAAAAGAGATGGGACTTGAAGATCATATTACAGATGTAATTGTTCCAACTGAAGATGTTATAGATGTAAAAGATGGAGAAAAAAGAATAACTGAACGCTCACTATATTCTGGTTATGTATTTGCAAGAATTGACTTAAATACTGAGATTCAACACATGATTCAAAGTATTCCAAAGGTATCTGGTTTTATCGGTGAGGGAAGCAGACCTACACCATTAAGCGAACACGATATAAATAATATTCTTGATAAAGTAAACAACAGAGCTGCTCCAAAACCAAAAGTATATTTTGAAGCTGGTGAGACTGTTCGTATTAATGAGGGTCCATTTGCTAACTTTACAGCAACAGTGGATGAATATGACCTAGAGCATGGTACTCTAAAACTAAATGTTTCAATTTTTGGTAGAGCTACACCTGTAGATATAGCTTATACACAAGTAGAAAAAATTATATAATAAAGCAAGCTGTGCTAAACTTAGATTTTTTTTAAATTTAAGTTTAGCACAGTCTAAAAGTGACAAGTCGCATGAGCTTTCTGCTAAAGAAAACTTAGCGATAGCGTAGTAGTCTGAACTTGTTCAGGATACGTACTATAAATACAAACAAGGAAAAACAATGGCAAAGAAAATTGATGGTTATATCAAATTACAAATTGATGCTGGTAAAGCAAATCCTGCTCCACCGGTTGGACCAGCACTAGGGCAACGCGGTGTTAATATTATGGAATTCACTAAAGCTTTTAATGAAAAAACAAAAGATTTAATGGGTTTTAAAGTACCAACAGTAATCACTGTTTACACTGATAGAAGCTTTACTTTTATAACAAAACAACCACCAGCATCAGCTCTTTTATTAAAAGCAGCTAACCTTAAAAAAGGTACAGATAATCCAATTAAAAATAAAGTTGCAAAATTAACAAAAGCACAATTGATGGAAGTTGTTGAGCGTAAAATAGTTGATTTAAATACTGATGACAAAGATATGGCTGCTAACACACTAGCTGGTACTGCTCGTTCAATGGGTATAGATATCGTAGATTAGAAAGTATAGGCAGTTTCAGGGACACTTTGTTCTTGTTATAAAATAATCAACACCACAATGATTTAAAAATTTGTGGAAGAATTACAAATGGAGAATTTGAAAATGAGTAAAAGATATAAGCAATTATTAGAAAAAATTGAAGACAAGTCTTACGGTGTAACAGATGCTGCATTAACTGTAAAATCATTAGTTAGTGCTAAGTTTGATGAGACTGTTGAAATGGCATTAAACTTAAATGTAGATCCTCGTCATGCTGATCAAATGGTTCGTGGTGCTATAGTACTTCCTCATGGAACTGGTAAGACGGTTCGTGTTGCTGTTTTTGCAAAAGGTACTAAAGCTGATGAAGCTAAAGCAGCTGGTGCTGATATCGTTGGAACGGATGATTTAGTAGCAGACATAAAAGAGGGAATATTTAACTTTGATGTTATTGTTGCTGCACCTGATTGTATGGGGCTTGTTGGACAAATTGGTCGTATTCTTGGACCAAAAGGTCTTATGCCTAACCCTAAAACAGGAACTGTAACTCCAGATGTTGCTACTGCTGTTAAAAATGTTAAAGGTGGACAAGTTAACTTTAGAGTTGATAAAAAAGGTAATATCCATGCTGGTATTGGTAAAGCTAGTTTTGATGCTAAACAAATTGAAGAAAACTTTCTTGCAATTATGATTGCTATCAACAAGCAAAAACCTGCATCTGCTAAAGGCCGTTATATTAAATCTGGTGCTCTTAGTTTAACTATGAGTCCAGCTGTAAAATTAGATGTATTAGAGTTAGCTGATATTAAATAATTTTTAGTGTGCCACTTCGGTGGCATATTATAAAGTTACTTTTAATGATGTAACTGCATTTTATGGACTAGAGATATGGGTGTTAAAGTTAATCTTTAACTTAATTTACTTTTATTAGTATACCTGTTGAAGTGTTGTCTGGAAAGGAGATATTCTATGACAAAAACACAAAAAGC
>JAKISR010000020.1 GCA_021648465.1 Sulfurimonas sp.
TAGATATCGCGCGTTATACCGCAAAAATAATGCGTGACGATATGGCAGACTATGATGCGGATAGTAGTCGTTACACACAATCTTTGGGGTGTTGGCATGGTTTTATTGGTCAGCAAAAAATGATTGCTATAAAAAAACACCATGGGTCGACGCACAAGCGTTATCTTTATTTATCGGGTTGGATGATAGCCGCATTGCGCAGTGAGTTTGGTCCATTGCCTGATCAATCAATGCATGAAAAAACATCAGTGCCTGCTTTAATTGAAGAGCTGTATACGTTTCTTCGTCAAGCAGATTCCCGTGAACTGGGTCATTTATTTAGAAGCCTTGATCAGGCTAGAGCTGAAGGCAATGATACTGAGGTTAAAATAAAGCAAAAGGAGATTGATGAATACGAAACCCATGTTGTTCCTATTATTGCGGACATTGATGCCGGCTTTGGTAATGAAGAGGCGACTTATTTATTAGCCAAGCAAATGATTGAGGCAGGAGCTTGCTGTATCCAGATTGAAAACCAGGTGTCGGATGCAAAGCAATGTGGGCATCAGGATGGCAAAGTAACCGTCCCTCATGAAGATTTTTTAGCAAAAATAAATAGAATGTCGCAGAAAATGCTTTCATTTATCAAATATTATTAATTCTTTGACCATTGAAGAACTTATTTATGAATAAAATATTTTTACTTTTTCTAATTCTCTATTGTTTTAATACCCCTACAAACGACTATGTGATACAATCGCAAATGGATTTCACTCGAACGGGTTTCAGTTTTAATACCCCTACAAACGACTATGTGATACAATCACTTAAAAGTGGGGACTTGAAAAAGAGTGGTTTTAATACCCCTACAAACGACTATGTGATACAATAACGGCAGCAGTTGCAGCAGTTGTCTTTCCGTTTTAATACCCCTACAAACGACTATGTGATACAATAGGAGCATACTTATGTATGGACTTATTAGCGTTTTAATACCCCTACAAACGACTATGTGATACAATAACAAATTTACAATACTGTAGATAAAGTTGTGTTTTAATACCCCTACAAACGACTATGTGATACAATATGCAACTCTCCACTCTGTTTTGTCTGTATGTTTTAATACCCCTACAAACGACTATGTGATACAATTTAAAAGGGTGGGGCTAGAACTTTATAGATTTTTTTAAAAAGTTCCAGTATGTAGATTACGATAAAAGAGATTTAACACACCCATTTATTCTTTTCCCATCAACTTTGCCAGCCAACTCTTTAGAAGCCATTCCCATAATTTTACCAATATCTTTCATCGAAGTAGCTCCAATTTTAGAAATTATCTCTTTTATAGCTGAACTTAGTTCATCATCACTTAGTTGAGCAGGCAAGTAAGGCATATAAAAAGCTATTTCATCAAGTTCAATTTGTACTAAATCATCACGACCTGCTTTTTTGTACTGAATGATAGAATCATTTCTACTTTTTACTTGTTTTTGAATAATTTTAATTACATCATCATCACTTAACTCTTTTCTTTCGTCAACTTCTACCTGTTTAAAAGCACTTGTAAGAAGTCTAAGGGCATCCCTTTTCTTTGTCTCTTTTGCTTTCATAGCATTTTTTATATCTTGATTAATTGCTTCTCTTACACGCATAATATACTTACCTTTTTATTGGAACTATTTTTGCTATTATTATAACAAAATAAAGACCTGGATTTTATGTGACTTTGATAAAAAAAGAAATTTTTATATTTATGATACCAATTTGTGCTATTTTGTTTTTGTCGGGGTGCACAGCAAAATTAACAGATCCAGAAATAAATTTTGAACCTCCAGCATATGTTGAACAGATGCCATCTCGTGAAGATAAAAATGACTTTACATCTACAGGTAGTATATTTGGACAAGGTGATAACCCTCTTTTTTCAGATCATAAAGCTATGCATGTAAATGATATTGTAACAGTTATTATTTCTGAAAATGCTCAGAGTTCAAATACGGGTTCTAAACAGTTAAGCGAGGATGGTACATCAACATTGGGTGGAGGTACATACACAGGAAAGACTCATAATTCAGCTGTCGATTCGGTTATCTCTAAAATTAGTGGTTTTGGAAACATGAGTTTTGCTGGTAATTCTAATAGTTCATACAAGGGTCAAGGCAGTAGTACAAAAGATGCTTCTTTTACAACAACAATATCAGCTAGAATTGTAAAAGTACTTCAAAATGGAAATTATTTTATATCTGGGAAAAGAGAAATTTTAGTAGATGATCAAAAACAAATAATTCAAATTGGTGGTGTTATTCGTCCATACGATATAGACCAAAACAATAGAATAGATTCTGCTCAAATAAGTGAAGCAAAAATTCTTTATAAAACAGAGGGAGATGTAAACCGTGCAACACAACAAAGTTGGGGAACTAAAATTATTCAAGCTGTTTGGCCATTTTAGTCTACTAATATCATTACTGTTTATAACATCTCTTAATGCAAAAAGTTTTGAGGACTTTAAACGTTTTGAGTCTCAATCATTTAATGCATATAAAGATGAGAGAGATAGTGCTTTTAATAAATATTTGTTGCAACATTGGAAAATATATAATGTGCAAAATTCAACTCCACTATATGAAAAATCAAAACCAAGAGATATTATTCCAGCAAGTGAAAAAAAATTAAAACCTGTTGGACCAAAGATTTCTATATATGTTAAAAAAATTTCTCAAGAAAAAACTGTATTTGATGAAAAATCTAAAGAAAAAAAAGATATAAGCTTTGATTTTTTTGGTTCTTATCAGGAATTCAATATTCCAAACGGCATAAAAGAAGCAAATTTTTATCCTCAAAATCAAAAAGGAATATCAAATTTTTTCTCCAAAGTAGCTTCTAGTGAGTACGATGGTTTAATCTCTAATATAAAAAATGTATCAAAAAAAATGGATTTAAATGATTGGGGAGTGTATTTACTTATAGTAAAAATTTCAAATACACTTTTTACAAATCAAGATAATTCAAAGCTTTTGAGTTGGTTTATCTTTAACAAGATGGGTTATGCCGTTAAAATAGGTTTAGCAAAAAAACATGTTGTACTGATGCATTATTCAAAAAAAACTATATATTCTACACCGCATTATAAATTTAAAGATAAAAAATATTATGTTGTAGCCAATTATGCAAAAAAAAGTGTTGGAAGAGTTTTTTCTTATAATCAAAATTATCCAGGGTCAGACAAAGAGTTAGATTTATCTTTAAAAAAACTTCCTAATTTACCACTGAGCATAAATAAAAAAACATTAGAATTTAAACATTTTGGAAATATCTACAGTGTGCCTTATGAATATAATAAAAATATTATTGATTTTATGGCTACTTATCCTCAAGCTGATTATGAAACATTTTTTAATGCGCCATTGGATTATATAACATATGAAAGCATAGCTATATCATTAAAAAAACATATTGATGGCAAAAAGGCAAGTGATGCTCTTAATTTTATACTAAGTTTTGTACAAAAAGCCTTTATATATGAACGCGATGATAAACAATTTGGAAGAGAAAAAGTGATGTTTGCTCAAGAAACACTATTTTTTGATAAATCTGATTGTGAAGATAGAGCAGTTCTTTTTTCTTATTTAGTAAAAGAATTGTTTAGCATAGGAATCATAGGAGTTAAGTATAAAAATCATATGGCAACAGCTTTAAATATTCCAATAAAAGGTGATACAGTAAGGGTAGAAACTAAAAAATTTGTTTTAGCAGATCCAACATATATAAATGCAACTATTGGTATGAGTATGTTAGAGTATAGAAACATACAACCACAAAGTTATGTAATTGTAAAAAAATAAAACTATTATATATTTTTAGAAGTGTCCTTAATTTACTCTTTAGTTTTTAACTCTATTTTTTCTTTAGTAATATCATCTAGTATATTAAACATCTTTTTACTAGATTCTTCCATTATCTTAAAATTTTTAGTAAGCTCAGATATTGATTCTCTGTTAAGTCCCTCTTTAGCCACTTTTTCGATATTAAGATTGGCATATTTATGAAGTTGTTTATGGGGAGCAAAAATAAGTGGCAAACTTTTTGTATCACCATAAATATCCTGTCCTTCATTTTTATACCATGAACCTATTCTAGAGTTTTCTATATTTAATATATTAGATGTGTCATTATTTGCATTTAATACTCTTTCATATGCATCTGCTTTAAATAAAATATGTTCTATTTTATCAAATATAACAAAACTTTTATACTCAATTTTTTTTGAAAGTATTGCCATATTATTTGCATTTTCATCAAATATCTCTGCTGAATTTTGAAAATCTGTAGTCTTTTTTTCGGAATCATCTATCACTTCATTTATTTTTTTAATACTGTCTTGCATTTGATTAGTTTCTTGTTGAAGTATTTGTATATTTATAGTTATATCAGAAGTTGATTTTTGTGTTCTCTCAGCTAGTTTTCTTACTTCATTAGCAACTACTGCAAAACCTCTACCATGCTCACCCGCTCTTGCCGCTTCTATTGCTGCATTTAAAGCTAATAAATTTGTTTGATCGGCAATACCTTTAATATCATCAACCACCAAACCTATTCTTAATGATTTTTCATGAAAAGATTCAATATTATCTATTATCTCTTTAATATGCCTAACTAATAGATTAATATCCTCTGCTAATTCTTGAGTTTCTTTTAAGCTATCTTTTGAAGAAATCACTGTTTCTTGTGCAATTTCACTTATTTTTTTAACACCATCAAGAGATTCATTTATACTATTTTGTAAAACAGAAATTCCAGCTTTCAAACCTCCGCTTGATTTGTTAAATTCGGTAGTAAGATCAGCTTTTAATTTACTTTCATTACTTTTTATTACAGCATCTACTCCAAGTCCTATGGATTTACTATTTTCACTAAATGATTTTTGTAAACCCTCAGTAAAAATTTTTCTATGAGTTTTCCCATCACTTGCACTTTTTATGGCAGTTGCTGAACTTCTTAATGTTGCTTCAACTTGGTCAAGTAAATTATTAATATTCCATGCAGTTTTTGATAAAGGATCATTCATATCAATATTTGTAATTCTTGATTCTAAATTTCCTGAAGCAGCATCAAAAGTTACTCTATTTATTTTTTCAATTAAAGGCGATGGATTACCCTTGAAGCGAGATAACAAGTTCATCATAACTTACTCCTTTTTCCTCTAATAAATCTGTTAAAAAAATTAGGGAGGCTTCTACTCCTCCAACTTTTTCAAGATCTATCATTTGTGCATAAACAGATGTCATTAATTTAATAGCATCTTCATTTGGTTTGATTCTAACTGAGTAATGCCCTATGATATTGCCTTTTATATCAACTGATGCTGTGATATTAGCAAACACCCAATAATAACTGCCATCTTTTGAGAGATTTTTTACAAAAGCAAAAATTTCTTCTTTTGCATTTATCCTATCCCATAAAAGTTTAAAAACAACCTTTGGCATATCTGGATGTCTAATTATGCTATGTGGTTTTCCTAAAAGCTCACACTCTTCATAACCAGACATTTTCATAAATATTTCATTACAATATGTTATTTTACCTTTAGTATCGGTCTTTGAAACAATAAACTCATCAAACTTCATTTTATGTTCTTTGTTTGTTGCATTTGGTCTAGTCATCATTTTCCTTAATACAATTAATTCTAATAAATATAATGCATTACTATAATTAATTTCATTCTAACTTTTTTAAACTTAATTTATACAGCAAATCATATAAACTAATAGTTTATTAAATTAAATGAGAAAAATTATTTACTATTAGCAAAATATCTCTCTATTCCGTTTGCTAAACCTTTTGCTATAGTTTGTCTATATCTGTTATTTACTAACCTTCTTGCTTCTTTTGGATTAGATATAAATCCAACTTCAACCAAAACTGATGGCATTTGTGCTCCTACCAGTACCCAAAACGGTCCTTCACGAACCCCACCATCTTTAACACCTTTATATATTTTATTTAAAGATCCTAACATTCCTCTTTGTAAATCAATTGCCAATTTATTTGATGCTAAAATATTATGATGATTAAGAAGATTTAAAAAAATATTTTTTCCATATTTATTCATCTCACTTATATCAGCAGAGTTTTCTTTTGCAGCAACCCTCTTGGCTCTATCGGAACGTGATGGAGAAAGAAAATATGTTTCAATCCCATAAACTTTTTTTGCATTTTTTTTATCAACTGCATTTGCATGAATGCTAACAAATATATCTGCTTTTTTTCTATTTGCAATTTTTGTTCTATCACTAAGTTTAATATATTTATCACTATCTCTTGTCATATAAACTTTGTAACCACGAAATTTTAAAATCTTTTTTAACTCTTTTGCAATTTTAAAAGTTATTATTTTTTCTCTATATTTTCTATAACCTACTGCACCAGGATCTCTTCCACCATGACCAGGATCTATAACTATTATTTTTGATTTACCTACTCTTTTTAGTGGAGTTACTTTTTTAACTACATTTACTTTTTTATTTGTTTTTATATCTATTACTAAACTAGAATATTCTACTTTAAAACTAATTTTTATTTTTGAACTGTTTTCAATAACCAATCTTAAAGTATCTGGTTTATATTGAGCTAGTTTAATTCTATTAATACCATTTTTTCTTAAATCTTTTGATTTTATAAGCATAGAAGAATCTACATCAAAAACATATCTATACCTTTTTTTTTTAGAATCATAAAGTGTGAAATGATTAATTTGATTACCTATAAGTTTTTTATCAAATTTTAAAATTAATTTAGAACCTTCCCATCTAGTAGCATCTAGTTTATGAGATGGTTTAATTTTAATTTTTTGAGGTTGTTTGTTTGTTTGTTTTATCTTTGGTGTTGACTTTCTATAAGAAGTTTTTTTAGATATTTTATTAAGTTCTTTTTCGTATAAAGTAGCATCTATTTTAAGTTTATTTGCACTTTTCACTATACCTTTTAAGGCATCTCTTCTAAGATTGATATTATTATTTACTATAGATTTAATATAAAGTTTTTTATAATCATTATATGCACGGAATTCATTAAGTTGAGTTCCTGTTTTCATATAACTATCAGCTCTTTTTAAAATCTCTTTATCACTAAGAGCATGAAGTGATAAAACAATTAAAAATAATAATATTAAAGAGCGGATCATCACTTAATTATTCACCTTCTATTAATTTATCCATTAACTCTTTTACAGAAATAATTTTATCAAGTTTATAACCATTTGTGCCAGAGAAAAAGAGTCCAGTTTCTAAATTACCTTTATATGCATCACTTAACCTATCAGCTATACAAAAACCAACTTCTTTTGCTTCTTCACCACGATTACATGGTGCTACACAATTTGAAATACATTTAATCGTAGGACCTTCGCGTCTCTCGACTAATTCTGTAAGATTAGTTCTAACACCTTGTGCTGGGTATCCAACAGGAGAACCCATCAATTGTATATCCTCTTTTTTCGCATTAAGGATGACTTGTTTAAAGTTGTCATGTGCATCACACTCATTAGTACCAATAAAACGCGTTCCCATTTGAACACCACTTGCACCAAGACTTATCATCTCTTGTATATCATTTTTATCCCAAATACCCCCAGCAGCAATAACAGGTATATTACCCCATTTTGCAGCTTCTTCGACTACAGGTTTTACAAGATTTTCTAATTGATTCTCGGGCATTGTACACTGCTCATAAGTAAAACCTTGATGACCACCACTTTTTGGACCCTCAAGAACTACTGCATCTGGAAGTCTGTTATATCTTTTTTGCCATCTTTTACAAATTATTTTAAGAGCTTTCGCAGATGATACGATAGGCACAAGAGCAATATCTGGATATCCTTCAGTAAATTCTGGCATATTTGTAGGAAGTCCTGCCCCTGTAATTATAATATCAATTCCAGCTTCACAAGCATCTTTAACAACGCGGCCATAATCATTCATGGCATATAAAATATTTGCAGCGAGTGGTTTATCGCCACAAATTTTCCTTGCATTTTTTACAATAGCTTCAAAACCCTCTTTTGAATAAAAACCTAGTGCATCAAGTGGTTTTCCAGAAACTAATTTTACCGCATATTTTTTATCTTGATAATAACCTGTTCCAACTGTGCTAAGAACTCCAAGTCCACCCTCTTTTGAAACATTTCCTGAGAGCTGATCCCAACTTATTCCAACACCCATTCCACCCTGAACTATAGGCTTTGGTATAGTATACTTACCTATTTTTAATGACTTAAAACTCATTAGTTCACCTTTAACTTTGCAAATTTTCTTTTTCCAACTTGGAGTATATATTCTCCGCTTTCTAATTGTAGCCCAATATCAGAAATTTTTTCTTGATTTATTTTAACTGCACCTTGCTTAATATCTCTTCTAGCTTGAGAAGTTGATGGCTCTATTGCACAATTTACTAAAGCCTGAGCAATCCAGATTGGAGCATCACAAGAAAATTCATCTATTTCTGTTGGTATTTGACTTTTTGTATGAATTTTTTCAAATTCTTCTTTAGCATCCTGTGCTAATTCTAAAGAATGAAATCTAGCAGTTATCTCTATTGCCAAATCTTCTTTAACTTTTTTAGGATGAAGTAAACCATCTTCAACTTCACTTTTAATGGATGCTATTGTCTCCAAAGATTTTGTGCTAAGTAATTCGTAATATCTCCACATAAGCTCATCTGATATACTTAGAACTTTTCCGTACATATCATTTGGTTCATCAGACACACCAATATAATTATTTAGCGATTTACTCATCTTTTGTACACCATCTAAACCTTCAAGTATTGGCATCATTAAAACTGCTTGTTGCTTTTTAACATCATAAGATTTTTGAAGCTGTCTTCCCATTAAAAGATTAAATTTTTGATCAGTTCCACCTATCTCAATATCACTTTTAAGATGTACGCTATCATAACCTTGAAGAAGTGGGTACATAAACTCACTTACTGCTATAGGAGTATTTGATGCATATCTTTTAGAAAAATCATCTCTCTCTAACATTCTTGCAACTGTTAAATTAGATGCAAGTTCAAGCATCCCTATAGAACCAAGAGGCTCTAACCAATCATTGTTATAAACTATCTCTGTTTTGTTTTTATCAAGAATTTTAAAAGCCTGTATTGTATAACTGACTATATATTTTTCAATATCATCTTTAGAAAGAACTTTTCTAGTGGCACTTTTACCTGTTGGATCACCAATTGTTGCAGTAAAATCACCTATAAGAAATTGTACAAGCCCTCCATACTTTTGAAAAGTTGCAAGTTTATGAAGAAGTACTGTATGCCCAAGATGTAAATCTGGTGCTGTCGGATCAAAACCAGCTTTAACTGTATAAGTTTTACCTTCATTATAATAAGCTTTTAGCAGTTTTTCTACTCTTGCTTCATCAATAATTTCAGCACAACCTCTATTTATTTCTCTAAGGGCTTCTTGTATCATGTTTTTATATTCTCTTCTTTAAAAATTTATCTATACGCATCATCTGTACGAATCAATTGTATAACTTTTATTTTTTGCTCAATTTTAGCACGAAGTGTGTTAATATCTGCTTCTTTAGACTCAAATCCAAGCTCACAATATCTTGTTGATTCACTTTTATTTTTTCCTAACTCAATCAAACTTATATCTATTTTTAATTTTACTAAAAAATTTAAAAATTCTGCTAATGTTCCCATCCCACTATGAAGTGATACTATCATATTGTAATCATAAATATTTTGTTTTTCCCACCTGACAAAAACCATTGCTTCTTTATTTTCAAGTTTTTTTGAAGCACTATTACACATTTTATGATGAACATGAACTTTACTCTTTTCTAAAAATGCCATAATTTCATCACCATTTTTAGGGTGACAACAATAATCAAAAACTACACCATTAACATTCATAGCACTGTATATCTCTATCCCTCTAATGTTGTACTCTTTTAATTTAAACCTATGACGCGATAAAAAATTTTTAAACCGATTATTTTGACTAATCTCTGTAATATATTTATAAATAACATCACGAAAATGTTCAATATCAGTTGGAATTGTTACTCTTGATTCATAATTATTAGAATCGAACCATTCTACAACTCTTAAATGATTTAAATTCATTGCTGTTGCAACAATATTTATACTGCTTTTAGCATCTATCTCTCTAATTCTATAATTACAATTATGTCTCATATTTGTTTTAGCTTTAGAAGTTTTAACTGCATCTATCCAGCTACATCTTGTGATACTACTCTTAGCTGTATCTATTTTTACAATATCACCATTATGTAATTCATTTAAAAGTGATGTTTTGGTTTTGTTTACTAATGCTGATTTTGCATTGTTGCCTACTTGTGTATGAACAGCGTAAGCAAAGTCAAGTACAACAGCACCACGAGGCAGAGTAAAAGCTTCACCTGTTGGAGAAAAAACTGATATATCTTCAGAATATAAATCATTTTTAATTAAATCATAAAAATCTTCAACAGACTCATTTTGATAACCTAAATTATTTAGCCAATCTAGTTTTATATTATTGTTACCACCACTTTTATACTTCCAATGAGCTGCAATTCCAAGTTCAGCAGTATTGTGCATATCAAAAGTTCTAATTTGAATTTCGAAAATAGCCGTATTATGAAAAACTGTTGTATGAATAGTTTGATAGCCATTATCTTTGGCAACTGCAATATAATCTTTAAATCTTGAACTAAGTGGCTGAAAATTAAGATGAATAAGACCTAAAATCTTATAACATTTTACTGGGTCGTCAGTCAGTACTCTAATTGCTAAAAGGTCTAAAATCTCTTCTATCCCCACACCTTTTCTTTGCATTTTAAGATAAATCGAATAACGATGTTTTACACGAGATAATATCTCAAAATCATCTTCACAAAATCCATTTTTTACTAGAATTTTATTTATAGATTCTTTAAATTCATCTAGCTTCATCTCTATAGCATGATAATTTGTATCAAGATAATTATCGATATGATGTTTTTCTTCTTTAAAAAGATATGAAAAGCTTAAATCTTCTAATATGTTTTTTAAAAAAGAGATACCTAAGCGATGTGCTATTGGTGCATATACTACTAATGTTTCTTCTGCTATTCTTTGTTGCTTATGTTTAGGTAATGCGTCAAGTGTAAGCATATTATGAAGCCTATCACAAAGTTTTACAACCAAAACTTTTACATCTTTTATGCTTGCTAATAACATTTTTCTAAAAGAAAGTGCAGAGACAACTAAACGTTCATTTGAATTTGATGGTGTTAGTTCTATATCTCTAATAGAGTCAATCTTTGTAAGACCCTCTACTAAGTGAGCAACATCTTCTCCAAAAAACTCTATTACTTCATCAATACTAATCTGTGTATCTTCAACAACATCATGCAAAAGTGCAGCTATTGCCATCGATTCATCGTTGGTTATAGATGAAACTATACTTGCAACTAAAATAGGGTGAATTATATAAGGTTGCCCACTTTTTCTAAATTGATTAATATGAGCTTTTTTAGAGTAATCTAACGCTTTTTCTAGAGCATCACTCGGGGTTATTTGTGAGAATAAATAAGATATTGCTGAATCGACATCATGTATATGTTTGACCTTTTCAATATCTACCTGACTCAGGCTCAAAATTTTACTTTTCTATATCAACAAAGCCTTTTATTTTTATAAGGCCTTCTGCAATTTCCATTAAAGCTATATCTGCAGCTTTAATATTTTTTGAAATATTTAATTTACTTACAGCACCATTTAAAATTTCATCTGTTCTTTTTGATACAGCTATTGCTATTTGATAATTATCTAATTTTGGATTTTCGTCTAAAATTTTTGCTGTTAATACTTCTACTTTCATTTTTTATATCCTTTGATTTTATTTTAAATTATCTAACTATTGAGCAATTTTGTAAATTACCACTAATAATATCTAAGAGGTTACCTTTAATAAACATATCGCATACAATTATTGGAAGTGAGTTATCTTTTGCTAATGCAATTGATGTATCATCCATTACTTTTATATTATCACTTAAGGCTTGCTCATATGATAATTCTGAAAGCTTTACCGCATCACTAAATTTATTTGGATCTTTATCATAAACACCGTCAACTTTAGTAGCTTTTATGATAACTTCCGCACCAATCTCAACTGCTCTAAGAGTTGCTGCTGTATCAGTTGTAAAAAACGGATTTCCTGTTCCTGCTGCAAAAATTACAACACGACCTTTTTCTAAATGACGAACTGCACGACGATTAATATATGGCTCTGCGATTTGCTCCATTTTGATAGCTGTTTGCATACGAACTTCAAGTCCAGCATGCTCACAGGCTTCTTGCATAGCAACACCATTGATAACTGTAGCGAGCATACCCATATAATCACCAGATGTTCTTTTAATAATTCCATCTTGTGCAGCAGTTACACCACGAATGATATTTCCACCACCAATAACAATACCCACTTCAATACCAGCATTAACAAGAGACTTAATCTCTTGAGAAATATAGTTTAAAATTTGAGTATCTATTCCATGACCTGCATCACCTGCTAGTGCTTCACCTGAAAACTTAACCAATACACGTTTGTTAGCCATGAAATTCCTTTATTTAATTCGCGAATTATACTTGGTTTTGTCTTTGATATTGCTTTGAATATTTATAATAAAATATAATCTGTTATTTCTGAAAAAACAACAGCTCTATTATTCTCTTTAGTATTTAATATATAATTTAACATGAAAGCTATATTTTCATCAAGTTCTGGCACTAAACTTCGTATATCTTCTAATTTTTCATTTTTTAATATATTTGTAAATCTATCATATGCAGAGTATGGTTCTTTTTTTGATAAGTTATAATAAAGTTTACGTCCAAGTTCAAAAACTTCAAACTCCTCATTTTTTCCTGTATTTACTTTAGTACTAAAACCAATCTCAACATCTATCTTTTTTTCTCGTAGGTATGCGCAAAGCTTCATCATAAAACCTATATATGCAGTGGTATACTGTTTTAAAATCCTATCATTAAAACCTTCAAAACTTTCACTATCTTTTTTTAATTTTTTATACTCTAACATAATTGACTCTACATAATATCTAGCATACTCTAATGGAGCTGATTTAATAACTGTATGCCCCTCTTTACCCTCACTTATTAATTTTCCACCAAGAAAGATATGAACTCCATCTACAGTTTTTCCATTTAATTTAGTTTTACAACCTTCAAAACCAATATCTCCAAGTCCATGAATACCACAACCTTTTGCGCAAGCTGACCAATACATTCTCACTCGACCTTTTAAAAGTGGTACTTTTTTATCAAGATACTTCGCCATATCAATAGCATCATTTTTATTCTCAATCACTCCAAAAGGACAATGTGCAGTTCCTGTACATGCTATTAAATGGTTAAAATAAGGTGTATTTACACTTTTGTAAGTTTTAAATAATTCCTCTTTTAAAAGTTCTTTTGGCTCTTTAACACCCATAATATAGAGACTTTGTTCCATGTCAAGCCTTATTTGAGAACTTCCATATTTTTCACTAATATTTGCTACATCAATCATTGCACTACCAGAAAATATCCCAGATGCAACTATAATATGAACTGCAAAACTTCCATCTCTAAGTTGTACTTTTCCTTGGTCTGGATCATAAAAATCTATCTTTGTCATAGTTTCACCAGCAGTTGCAAAATTTACTCCAACACTTCTTCTTATAGCTTTTGATATTTTATTCATTCCAACCGCTTCTATAAGAAAATGAAGTCTATTTTTATTTCTATTATCTCTAAAACCATACTTTTTAAAGATATTTGTAATTGATTCAAAAGCTTTTACAACCTCATCTTCATTTGCTAAAAATATATTAGCACTACTTGCAATTTTTCCAACTCTACCACCAAGATACATGTTATACCCATATATACCATCTTTTTGTGCAAGTGCAAAACAGCAATCATGTCCAAAAATATTACATCTATTTGAGAATGAGCCTGTTATGGCAATGTTAAACTTTCTAGGAAGTGTAGATATCCATTCGGGAGAATAAAGGAATGTATTTTGGAGTTTTAAAAGAAGTTCTTGTGATGGTAAAACATTATCAAAACTCATACCATCTAGTGGGTCATTTAAAATATTTCTAAAGTTATCGACACCTGTTTGATATGAATCCATACCAACATTTTTTAGTTTTTTAAGAATAATTGGAATATCTTCTATCCTTATATATCTAAGTTCAACTTGGCATCTTGTCGTTAAATCTACATAATTCTCCCCATACTCACGAGCAACCTCTCCTATAACTCTGGTTTGTTCAGAGTTCAGATGCCCACCAGGGATGCGAAGTTTTATCATAAATTTTTGTGGAGTTGCGGGTTTATCGTATATTCCAAAACATTTTAAAAAATATTTTTTATCTTCATCAGGGATAGAGTCATAACCACCTAAAGCAAACTCTTGCAGTTTATCAAATACATCTTGGGGATTTTTAAGCTCTTTAACTTTTTCAATTTTATTAATTTTTTTAGCTCTTGAATCGTAAGCTTTTTGTAATGCAGTCATTTAAAGCTCCTATCGTTTATTATTGATAATATAGCTATTTTTTAGGCACCAAGTGATATTTTTATGATTATATTTTAAACAATATACTCCATTACTTGATTTAAAAATCTTTCACTATAATTTTCAAAATCATCTATAAATGTTTTATTTCCATGAAATCTCTTTCCTATAATATCTTTTGTATAAATCTCGAAATATTTTACTGTATCACCTAGATTTTTATCTAAAATACTATATTGTGTATTAGTGATATCATTTCTTTCATATAATAACTTTGAAAGACTTTCTCCCTTATCAGATAAACATTTATTTCTTATATAAATAGCATTTATATATATTCCATCAAGATAACCTGATTCATTTTCTAACATTTTTAATAATAATGTAGTTTGGGCTTGAGCTTGAGCTTTTCCTTTTTTTATTTCAACTATTGTACTACATTTGATTGATAATCCCTTAAAATCAACTTCTACATTAAATGTATTATTTTTATTATTATCAATCATATACTTAGTACATATAATCTTTTTATCCTGCAATGTTTTTGTTATTTCTTCTGTTCTGTTGGTTTTAGTAATAAGTTCTATATAGTGCTGTGTTTTATCAGTTAATTGTAAACTATTGTCTTTTTCTTCCTGCATATAAGAAATTATTACATTATTTAATATATCTAATTTAATTTTTTGTTTTTCTTCATGTGAATGTAAATCATTTGCATTATTTTTCCACTTTTCACCCATACTTATAAAGTTTTTTAATTTTGTATTATTATCAAAAAATTTTCTTAACTCGCTTAGTATATATTCATGATCAATATCTTCAATACTATTTGTTTTAATAAGTCTTTGAGCAATAACTTTTAAATATGTCCATGACCAATGATATAATTTAAAACTCGTTCTTTTTAATTTTATTGGTGAATCTCTGGGTGTGGTTACTAATTGATTTGATATTGTTATAATATCCTTAATACCAAGTTCATCTGCAAAATCTGCATAACTGTCAATTTGTTCTTTTTCTAAATTACTATTTCCAACTTTTGCTTCAATTATTCCAGCCCATTCTATAATTGGATTTTTACCACTAGTAATAATAACTAAGCCATCTGGTCTGTTTTCCTTGTTTCCATCCTGTATTTCTACATAAATATGAATTTTAGCATTTCTTGTTGTGATTTTACTTCCTAAAACAGATTTAAAAAGTTCTTCTCTATACTCTTTTACAGCACTTAATGAAGCTAAAAAAATTGATACTATTGATGTTTCATGCTCACTATTTCCTTTTGGAAAAAGTCTTGCTTTTTTATTTTCAAGTTCATCCAAGTTTATTTGAAGTAAAGCAGGTAATTCTTCAAATTTTGTAGTTCCAAATTTTATTTTTTTAGCCATAATATCATCCTTGTAAAAATTTTATATATTTTAATTAAATAATACTTATATTAATATTTTTTACCATTTGTTAATATCATGTCTTAAATACTAAATCTCTCTTTCTTTTAGCTTTATCTCTTCATTTTCTATCTTCACATATGAAATAACACCCCTTTGCTCCTCTTTAAACTCTATACCATCTGGAACCTCATCCGAGTGTAATTGAACTGCTGTTTGTTTATAGTTTGGTTCACCTGATTTTGGACAAAAATTATCATCGATTAAAGTATTGATTAGTTGAGTATTAAAGTGAAAAGGTACAAAAATAGTTGATGGTGCTACTGTTTGTGTAACACGAACTACAATATCTTCAACTTTTCCTTTACTAGATGAAAGTGAGAGTCTATCTCCACTTTTAACTTTTAACTCTTGTGCATCTTTTGGATTTATATCTACCCATGCTTCTGGAGCTAAATCATTAAGTATATCCATAGAACGAGTTTTTGTACGTGTATGCCACTGCTCAACTGTGCGACCTGTATTTAAAATAAGTGGAAACTTTTTAGAAGCAGGCTCACTCATTGGATACCAATCTACACATAAAAGATTTGCTTTTTCATCTTTAGTTCTAAATGGTATATCTGGTGAATATAATCTTTTTGTTCCTAATGGTCTTTGCTCGTTACATGGCCACTGAATTCCACCGTATTCTTCTAAAAGTTCATAAGTGATTCCAGAATAATCACATAGCTGATTGCGTGTAACCTCTTTAAATTCATTAAATGCATCAAGTGGTTTATTCCAAGAAGGAAAAAGCATCTCATTTACACCATCAAAATATTTTGAAAACTCTATAATAATATCAAAATCACTTTTTGTATTTCCTAATGGTTCTACTGCTTTATTTGCTTTATTGCAACGTCTCTCAGAATTTGTATATGTTCCCTCTTTTTCTCCCCAAGTTGCAGCTGAAAAAACTACATCTGCTATCTCAGCGGTATCTGACATAAAAGCATCTTGAACCACTAATAGGTCTAGTTTTGCTAAGACTTTGCGAAGTTTTTTCTGGTTTACAAAACTAACTAATGGATTTGTAGCAACTATCCATAAAGCTTTTATCTCACCTCTATCTATTGCATCTATAATCTCATCATACCTATATCCACGCTCTGTTGGAATAATTTCTTGGGCTACATTAACAATTTTTGCGTATTCACTAAGAGCTTTTTTATCACCAAAATTTCTATATCCTGGAAGTGAGGATGTAAAACCACCTTCTCTTGTTCCCATCGCATTACACTGCCCTGTAATAGAAAAAGGTCCAGCTCCTTCACGACCAATCTGTCCAGTTAAAAGATGCAAATTTATAATAGCACTTACAGTATCAGTTCCCATAACAGACTGATTTACACCCATTGTCCAAGCAGATAAAACTGCATCATTTACAGAGAATTGTCTTGCTATCTCATAAAGAGTTTTAATATCTATGCCTGTTATATTTGCAACATCTTGTGGTGGGTAGTTTTGAAGATGTTTTTTAAGCTCTTTATAACCATTTGTATTTGCCTTTACATATCCCTCATCTTCCCAACCCTGCTCTATAATTATGTATGCTAAAGCATTAAATAGTGCTAAGTCTGTTCTTGGTTTTATAGGAACAAAAATATCTGCCATTTGAGCAGTTTTTGAAGCTCTTGGATCTATTACAATTATTTTAGGATTTTTCTTATTTTTATTTATATGCAGTCTTAATATGGGATGATTATCTGCGATATTAGCACCTATTAAAACAATACAATCAGCTTTTTCAAAATCTTCATAAGAGCCAACTGGACCATCTGAACCAAGAGATTGTTTATATCCCATAACAGCAGAAGCCATACACAAAGTTGTATTTCCATCATAATTATTTGTACCAAGACCAAGTTGAACAAACTTACCAAGAGTATAAAACTCTTCAGTTAAAAGTTGCCCTGTTGATATAACTCCAATAGCCTTAGCACCATGCTCTTTTTTAATGCGTTTAAACTCATCTGCAACTTTACTATAAACATTTTCCCAAGAGTCATAAACCAACTCCTTATCTTTTCTTATAAGTGGAGTAGTTACTCTTTCTGGCGAATTTATAAGTTGATGCTCACTTAACCCCTTTAAACAAAGAACACCTTTGTTTACAAAGTGTTTTGGATCACCTTTTGTATATACAGCTCTACCATCTTTTACACCAATATACAAACCACATCCCACTCCACAATATCCACATGTAGAAAAAACCCACTTATCAGGTTTTTTTTCATCACTTATCATTCCAAATATAGGATCATTTGAGAGCTTATACTTATCTGCTTTTATATCAAAACCTAAAAAATCTTTTATCTTTTTAATCATAATCAGCCTCTTTGTTTTCCTACAAAAAATCCACCTGCCATACCCAATGATACAACAGTCGAATAAAATAAAAATCTATCACTTATCTCACTTATAAATACTAATACAACAGATATAAACATTACTAAAGATGCTAAAGTATATGAATCTGAACTTAGCAAAACAACAACAAGTAAAGGTAAAACTATCCCTCCTAAGATAAGTGAGATAAAACGAAACTGTTTTACTTTAGAAAAATTTTCATCATAAAGTCTTGCTGTTCTTTTTAATTGATACTCATTCTTATCTTTATACTTTAGAGTTTTTAAATCCTCATATGTAAAAAATAGTTGTAAAAGAGACCCTATAATCGCTAAAGTGATAAGCGGCACTGCAACCTCACTTACTTTAATAATCACTGTTAAAAATCCAAGTAAAAGTACTCCAACATATGCAACTCCAAAAAATTTAAAATTTGTTGTTATTCTATCCCAAGATGGACGAGCTTTAATTCTGTAAATCATAGCTTGAGCATGTATACCAAAAACTCCAACAATCAGTGTAAAAATTTCAACTAAAAGCATTACTCTATGTGAGGCTTCAAAATAATATAGTACAACTACAATATTCATTAATAGTACAAAAATTCCAAGTGCAAGGACTTCACGAGATAACCATGATGTTTTTAAATTTTTCATAGCAGTTAAAGCTAAAAATGGGCGACCTAGATGAAGAGCAGAAAGAAGAAGACCAAGTGATGCCGGAATCATAACCAAAAGAGCCATCATCCAGTTCACCCCTTTAAATCCTAAAATACTCATAACTTCACCTAAAAATAGAGCAAAAAATCCACCAAGTGAAACTTGAGTTAAGACAGTCATAAAAACTAGCGGCATCTCTGAGTGAGCTGGTTTTAATATATGTTCATCTACCTCTTTCATATCATCAGGTAAGTTATCAGGAAGTGTATATCTTGTTGTTGAATTTGTAATTCTTGCATCTGCAAGATTTGGCATATTAGCTTGCTTGTCAATATCTTTTTCTAGCCATTGTTTAATATTTATAGATTCTATCTCTATGGCCGCTGATGGACAAGTTTGAACACAAGCAGGGGCTTCACCAACATCTAACTTTTCATGGCACATATGACATTTTGTAACTATATTTCTATCTTCTTGATAAGTTGGAACCTCATATGGACAGTTCCATGTACAATAATGACATCCTATACAAGTATCATCATTATGAACAACTATTCCTGTTTTTTGTATTTTTATATAAGAGTTAGTGGGACACCCTTTTACACACTCTGGGTCTATACAATGATTACAACTCATAGAGTTAAAGAGCTGTCTAACTAAAGGAAATTCTCCTCCTTCCATCTCACCAACTCTTCTCCATTTTGTATCTGCAGAGTTATTATTTTGTTCATTACAAGCAACTTCACAGCTACGACAACCTATACAAACAGTTGCATCAAAATGAAAACGATACTGTTCGCCATCCTTTAATTCAGGAATATCTATAGAGTAGTTACCACATTGCATACCAGTGTCTGCATCATAATTTACAAAATTCTCTATTGGCGGTTTCATTTAATTCTCCACATTCTTATGATAAAATTATAATTTTTTTCCTAATTAACTATAAGCAATGATTATACTAGAATCATACTTTTTTATAATGTATATATCATTTATACATATACGGGCACCTCTAAATATTAAAAGTAATATATCTATTATACTACTGTAAATTAAGGAATGAATATTTAATAAATTTGTAAGATTAATATTTTTAGCTGGAATACTGTACTCATTTTATATAATAGCACTAAAATATGAAGTTGAATTTTCCATTTATTTCTCTATTAGTTTTTTCTTAACTTTATATACTATAATAATTTTTAAAATTATAAAATAGTTTTATACTTAAATTTCCATTGATATATAGCAATGAAATTAAATAATTAATTGTATAATTATTAATCATATATAATATTATATTCTGTATAGTTTTTAATCATAAATTTTAAGTATTGTTTTTTATTTATATTATAATTACAGCATCAAACAATTAAAGGAGATACCATATGGCAGGATTTAAAGATTTAAAAGGTCAAGGTCATACACCAACACTGTTTATGGCTTTTTTATATTTTGATGTAAGCTTTATGGTTTGGGTAATGCTAGGACCATTAAGTACAGAAATCTCTGAAGCATTAGCACTTACAGGACATATAATGAGTGCAGGAGAAAAAGCAACTCTTCTTTCACTTCCTATACTTTCAGGTGCATTTTTAAGAATTATACTTGGTTTTGCAGTTGATAAATTTGGTGCTAAAAAAACTGCTTTGGTTTCTCAACTTATAGTTATTGCTTCACTTTTAATGGCTTATATGCTTGGCGATAGTATAACTTACAATCAACTTCTTATAGTAGCTATTGGTCTTGGTTTTGCTGGAGCTTCTTTTGCAGTTGCACTTCCACAAGCTGGTCAGTGGTATCCACCAAAATCCCAAGGTATAGTTCTTGGTATTGCAGGAGCTGGAAATATTGGTGTAGTAATTGATTTTCTTTTTGCTCCAAAAATTGCAGAACTTTGGGGATGGGATAGTGTATTTTTAGTTGGTGCTGTATTGGCGATTGTTACACTAATAGCTTATTTTTTTCTTGCCAAAGATGCACCAGCAAATATTTACAAACCACGCCCTAAAAAATTAAAAGACTATGGTAAACTACTTCGCGATAAAGACACATGGTGGTTCTCACTTTTTTATGCAATCAGCTTTGGTGGCTTTGTTGGTTTTGCTGGGTATATGAAAGTTTACCTTATGAATACATATAGTGCAGATATGGCTGCTTTTGGTCTTGATGTTTTAGATGAGAGTAATGTAAAGGTTGTTGCTGGTTATTTTGGTGCTTTATGTATCTTTGCAGGTGCAATTTTACGCCCATTTGGTGGAGCTACTGCTGATAAATTAGGTGGAATCAAATCTCTTTATATCTTTTTTGGCGTAGTTGCGACTTTAGCAATTTTAAATGCAGTACTTGCATTACCATTCTGGTTCGCAATCGTTGTGCTATTTTTAATAATGGCTAATCTTGGTATGGCTAATGGTGCAGTTTTTCAACTAGTACCTCAAAGATTTGGTAGAGATATTGGTATTATGACCGGTTTAATTGGAGCTGCTGGTGGTTTTGGTGGAACTATACTTATTCAAACTCTTGGTTGGTCTCAAGGTACATTTGGTGGTTACTCAGCAGGGTTTATAATATTCGCGGGGCTTGTACTAATTGCACTTACTGGAATTTCATTAGTTAAAACTAGATGGAGAACAACTTGGGGTATTCAAGCTGGTGGTAGGATATAAATTATAGGGCTTTACAAGTTAAGCCCTATCCATAGATATTTTTACTCCTCTAAAAATAGTTTACCTTGCATATAAAGCGATGATGCCATTTTTCCCCATTGTGAATATATATTTAAATTATTTTGTGAAATTTGAAAACTATTTGCAATTTTATCTATAATATTTTGCTCAAATTTATGATATTTATCATCTGAGTGAATCAATATCATCAATTCTAAAATAACTATTTTTTGACTTCTGGGAGTTTTAATTTTATTTATAGTTTCTTGTAAATCAAATTTGCTCATATTATATTCAATACTCTCGATTCCCATCTCTGCACAATATTCTTGTATAATATCTTTTTCTTCTTGTTCAAATTCACCATCAATATGAGCAAGATGATAAGCAAGACCTAAAAAAGCAAATTTTTCTTCATTTTTTAATTTCATCAATAACATATATATTCCTAATTATAAAATTTATTTTAAGTATATGCTTTAAAGATAAATACCAACTAAACGATACAAAATAATATATTCAAGCAAAATGGATATAATACATTTATGAAATACCTGTATATAATAATATTTTTAAGCATAAATCTGTTTTCAAATGAGATTGAAAAAACAAAATATATAACTGTTGAAGAAAGAAAAGAAAGATTTTATACTCTTTTAGTTCCTGCTATAAAAAAAGTACATTTTGAGCTAAAACAACAACATAAAAATATTTTTTGGGATATTTTTTATGAAAGAAATGCAAATGAAATTTCAAAATTAAAAAAAAAATATAAAGTTAAAACAGATAGAGAACTTTTAGTTGCATTAAAACCTCATCAAATAAGCATAACATTAGCTCAAGCTGCAATGGAAAGTTCATGGGCAACTTCAAGATTTTTTACACTTGCAAATAATGTTTTTGGTATATGGAGTATTAACTCCAAAGAGCCTAGAATAGCTGCACTTCAAGAAAGAAAAGAAAATCAAACCATCTGGCTTAAAAAATTCAATTCTATTGAAGACTCAGTTAGAGGATATTATATGTTACTAGGTAGAGCTCGTGCGTATGCTGAGTTTAGAAAAGTAAGATATCAGAATAATAATGTCTATGAACTCATTAAAAAACTAGATAGCTACTCTGAATTAGACGAACAGTACACAAACGAACTAGCTAGCATGATAAAATATAATAACTTAACAAAATATGATTAAATTATGAATAAAAAAATACTACTATCATTATTACTATTTTTTTTAACTTCACCTATCTTTGCAAATAGTGCTGTTGCCTTCATATATCATCGCTTTGCAGAGGCAAAATACCCATCTACAAATATCACTCTAGAGCAATTTAAATATCAACTCAATTACTTTGAATCAAACAACTATAATGTCTGGCCACTATCAAAAATCATAAACTATTTAAATAACAATAAAACTCTTCCTCTAAAGACAGTTGCCATTACTATAGATGATGCTTATCTTAGTGTTTATACAAATGCTTATCTACTACTAAAGAATAAAAATTTCTCCTATACTATTTTTGTAAATACAAATTCTATTGATTACAAGTCTAAAAATTATATGTCATGGAAAATGATGAGAGAGATGCAAAACAATGGTGCTGAATTTGCAAATCACTCACTTTCTCATGAATATCTTCTTCCTAAAAAAGATGAAACAAATGAAGCATGGGAAAAAAGATTTCGCAAAGAAGTTCAAAAAGCACAGCAACGACTTCAAGAAGAATTAGGAAGTGATACAAACAAAAACCCTAAACTCTTTTCATACCCTTTTGGAGAGTATAATTTAAAAATGGCTCAAATATTAAATGAGCTTGGATATATTGGTATATCTCAAACTTCTGGAGCTATTGGCAAGGATAGTGATATGCAAGCTATTCCTAGATTTCCAATGGCTGAGGCTTATGCAACACATAGTGGTTTTAAAACAAAACTAAACACTCTTCCAATGCCTATAGAATCTGTTTCACAAAAAGAGCCTGTTATAAAGGAAGGCACTTCACCAAAACTTCGTCTAAAATTAAAAAAGCCTCTTAAAAACTTAAGATGTTTTATATCAAGTGGAGAAGTTATAGGGTTGAAGTGGTTATCTAAAACGGAAGTTGAAATAAGTGCGAATAAACCCATAAAACCCCCAAGAGATAAATATACATGTACCGCGCCAGCAGGAAATTCAAAATGGTACTGGTATTCTCACTTATGGATAGTTCGGTAACTGGTTAATTATCTATAGATATAATTACTGCAAATTAAATATTAGGAACATATATGTTAAAACTTTTGTCTACTACAATAGGCTGTTTAGCCCTTATCACAACTTCTACTATGGCAAGTAGTTCATTTAAAACTCAAAAACAAAAAGCTGGTTATGTTATTGGTATTGAATTGGGCAAACAGCTTATAATATCTAAAGATGATATTGATTTAGATGCGATGAAACAGGGAATGAAAGATGTTTTTAAAGGTAATAAACCTAAATTGTCTAATGATGAAATGCGTGATGCAATGATGAAGCACCAAGAGATTAAGAAAAAAAGAGAACTTACTATGGTTGATAAATTTTCAAATCATAATAAAAAAGAAGGCCTCGCTTATCTTGCAAAAAATAAAAAGAAAAAAGATGTAAAAACTCTTAAAAGTGGTCTTCAATATAAGGTACTTAAGTCAGGAAAGGGTAAAGTAACTCCTAAAATCACAGATAATGTTGTAACACACTATCATGGTACTTTGATTGATGGAACAATATTTGATAGTTCAGTTGATCGTGGTGAAGCTGTGAGCTTTCCTGTAAATGCAGTTATAAAAGGATGGACAGAAGCTCTTATGAGAATGAAAGTTGGAGATAAGTGGCAACTTGTTATCCCATCTGATTTAGCATATGGCGAGCAAGGTGCTCCACCAAAAATTGGTCCAGGAGCTACGCTGATTTTTGATGTTGAATTATTAGAAATTCAGTAAAATATATTGAAAGCTTAGATTATCTAAGCTTTCTAATAAACACAACTTTTAAATAATCTCCATCTTGAAACTTTTTATCCACTTTAAAATCTTTTGGAAGTGAGAAACTCTCTTCAACTTTAAACTTAGTATTTAACTCTCTAAATGCTTTTGATATAAAATCTTTAAAAATCATCATGCTAAAACTTGCAGAGTTTGTTGATGCAACTATAATGCCACCTTTAGCTGTTATCTGTATAGCTTCTTTTAAAAGGTTTACGTAATCTTTTGAAGCAGAAAATGTATGCTTTTTAGATCTTGCAAAACTTGGTGGATCTAAAACTACCATATCAAAAAGAAGTTTTTTTCGTATGGCATATTTAAAATAGTTAAATACATCCTCAACTATGATATCTTGTTTATCCACATCTATGCCATTTATACTAAAGTGTTCTTTAGTTTTCTCAAGACTTCTTTTTGCTAAATCAACACTAGTAGTTTTACTTGCACCTCCGAGAGCTGCAAAAATTGAAAAAGCTCCTGTATAAGAGAATGTATTTAAAATTATTTTACCTTTTACATACTTGTCTCGTATTGTTTTCCTTACATCTCTTTGATCCAGAAATACTCCAATCATTGATCCATCATCTAAATATATTGCGAAATTTGCACTATTTTCTTTTACAATTATAGGAGAGTTTGCTCTTACTCCACAAATAAAATCATCACTATCGTCAAGATACATCCCCTTAGAATCAAATCTTTTTTTCTGATAAATTCCTTTATAATCTATAACTGATTTAAGAGCTTGAAGTATCTCCTTTTTTAATTTATATATCCCTATAGAATACCAAGTGAGAAGATAATAACCATCAAAATAATCTATAGTTAAACCGCCTACTCCGTCACCTTCTCCATTAAAAACTCTAAATGCTGTGGTAGTTTCATCTGCATAAAACTCTTTTCTATACTCAACAGCAAGTTTAATTTTTCTAGTAAAATACTCTGTATTTATTTTTTCATTTGTTTTTAATGAAAGTACCCAGCCATACCCTTTGTTTTGCATACCATAATAAGCTTTAGCAATAAACTTTTTTTTATTATCTATAAGATTTAGTATTTCACCCTCTTTGTTTAATTTATTTAAATCAAAAATAGATTCTTTAGAGATTAAAGGGTATCCCTCTCTATAGTTTTTGGTAAATTTTGCTTTAATTATTAAGTCTAACTCTTTATACATTTTCTTTTGTCCTTATATAAAGTATATTATAAATTGTATCCTCTAAAAAACTACTATAATTTATTAAATATTTTTAGATATACTCTACGATTAAAAGGAACTATATGATTAAACAAATATTTATAACTATTATATTTCTAACTACATCTTTACGATTTAATTATTTACTAAATACACAAAACAAAAATCTTTCATATAATTTTGGTTATACAATCGGCGAATCTTTATTAAAAAGCTATAATACACAAAATGGAGCAATTTTTGATAGTTCTTATGGAAGTTTTATTTAAAATGAGAGTTGGAGATAAATGGCAGGTTTTTATTCCAACTGAATTATCTAGGGCTTTGCATGCTATAGCTACAAGAGTTCCTCAAAATTCTACCCTAGTATTTGATATTGAACTACTTGAGATTAGTAAATAACCATGCAAAAAAACAATATAAAAACATCTGGTTTTTCACTTGCAAAAGGTAAAGAATTAACTGGTGATGATTTTTATGATATAGAGACAATGGGTAATATAACAGTTGCTATAGTTTGTGATGGTGTCGGTAGTGCTGATGGTGGAGCTGAAGCTGCTTTAAGGGTTACTAGTTACCTTATGAATAATTTTAAAATTCGTCCAAAAGCCTGGAGTATTGAGAAGTCTATTAACTCTTTTATTCACTCAATAAACTCTATATTATACCAAGAATCATTAGTAAGTTATGCTAGTACTGAACTTGTAACAACACTTACAATTATCGTAGTTGAAGGTAATAAGTTATATGGTGCAAATGTAGGAGATAGCAGAGTTTATCTTCTAAGAGATAAAAAATTAAATCAACTCTCATATGATCACTCAATGCAAGAAGAAGGTTATGAAAATGTTTTAACCCAAGCTATAGGAATAGACAAAAATGTAAACCCATACTATTTTGAGAATACACTGCTTCAAGATGATAAAATTTTACTTTGTAGTGATGGACTTTATAATATTTTAAAGAGAGAGTCTCTTGAAAAATATATATGTTCTAGTGCTCATTCACTTGTTAAAAAAGCTAGCAGGCTTGTACATGACAACCTTCCTGATGATACTACCGCTGTTGTTCTTGAAATACTACAAGCAAACGATGTAGAAATATTAAAGAGACAAAAGCTTCATATACCAAAAGAGCTCTCACACGGACAAAATATAGATGGTTACCTTTTAGAAAAATCACTAATTCACAATCAAAGAACATGGTTATGTACTAAAAAAACTAAACAATATGTAGTAAAATTTGCTCCTTATGAAGCAGTTGACAATAATATAGTATTAGATTTATTTGTAAAAGAAGCATGGAATGCAAAAAGATTAAAAGCAAATTTTTTTCCAAAAGCTGTTATACCTAAAAACAGAACTAAGCGTTATTATGTAATGCAATTAATAAAAGGTGATAATTTAAATGCTGTTATAAAGTCTAAAACAATATCTATTGATGATGCTGTAAAACTAGGAAAAATTTTATTGGATATGTCACAATATCTATTAAAATATGACTTGGTTCACGGTGATATCAAACCAGAAAATATTATGCTTGAAAAAGAGAATGAAGAAATTAAATTTAAAATTATTGATTTTGGAAATATTACAGAAATTTTTTCAACAAATACAAAAGCTGGGACTCCTAGCTTTTTATCCCCTCAAAGATTTCAAAATGAGGTCATAAGCGAATCAAGTGAAATTTTTTCTATTGGAGTAACACTTTATTTGTCTTTAACAGGAAAATATCCTTATGGTGAAATAGAACCTTTTCAATCTCCAACTTTTAAAGAAGCGAAAAAACCAAGTGTTTATAATAAAAATATTCCTGATTGGTTAGATAGTGTAATTCTTAGATCAATTTCAATAGATAAAAACCTTAGATATTCATACTATTCTGAAATGATTCATGAACTTAAATCACCTCAACGAGTAAAACCTTTTTTCTCAAAAGAAACTTCACTAATAAAACGCTTTCCATTGACTTTTTATAAGAGTGCTTTTATTATAATGACATTAATAAATTTAATAATGCTTATATGGATTAATGCATGAGCTGGCTAAATTTTTTTGATAATAAGACAGAGGTAAAGCACCCTTTTGGAAGAGGAATAAATGCAAATTTATCCAAAAATGAAGAAAAACTTTTTAATAAATCTTATGAAGCATTTGAAAAAAAAGATATTTTAAATGCTTATGAATATTTTTTTGAATCTTTACAAAACTATGCAAATGAAATTTCAAATAACAATATAATTCTTGATAGAAAAATTGATAAACTTAATTTTGAAATATTTCAGGGTACTGCTAGGGTAAGTGGGTATGTAACTAAAGAACATCTTTACGCAGATTGTATAATTACAAAAAAACTATCAAAAAATCTTGCTCTTAAAAGATACCTTTTAGAAAGAAACTATCAGTTGACATATGCAGCGTACTTTAGTGATGATGAGTATGTTAAATTAAAACTTTTTCATGATAATATCACTATGTCTCCTCAAAAGATATTTTTTCCTCTTCGTGAAATTGCTTTAAATGCTGATTTTGATAAAGAGTTTATAAAAAGTGAGTTTCCAGATGTAACAATAAAAGATATCAAACATCTAAAAGCTATTAATGAAAATGAACTAAAAATTAAATATTACTATCTTCATAAATGGATTGATGATGTAAAAGAAAAAATATCTACATTTCCATCAAATGATAATGCTGGAATGCAATCATTTACGCTTCTTTATCTATTTTTTAAAATAGACTATCTTATAGTTCCAAAATATAAAATATACCAAAAAACAAGTAAAAAAATTCAAGAATATTTTAATGATGACAGCTTACCTATCGAAGCTAAAAATGAAGAGTTTAAAAATTATTTGCAAGTATTAAAAGATATATCATTAGATAAATTTAGAGAAAACTTTTATGATGCAAAATATACTTTTAACCCAAGTGAGAAATCATCGCATGAAGATATAAGTATCTTCATCAATGAATCTCTTACAAAAATAAGATGGTATAAAAATAATAGATATAATCAAATTATACCTATTATTTATAAATATATTGGTTTATATCTTTTATATAACTATGGTTTAAATCCTGTAGTAAAACAGCTTATTCATACATTAGTAGAGATTCAAAATCAAGATTTTTTTAATGCACTTGAATATACACCTTTATACAATGAAGAAAATAAATCATTTTCAAAAAAAGCAATTATTGCAAGAATTGAAGAAATAATAGCCCCTTTTCAAAATCAATTTAAATCTTTACAACCATTTGGAAGTGAATTAAATTTTGATTCACTTAATGAATTTAGCAATAGCTTTTACCTACAATTAAATGACCTGAATTTTGAAGAGATATAAATGAATACTCAAGTAATCTTAGAAGCTTATATAGATAACATTATACAAATAATGACACCTTATGGAACTGGAACAGGTTTTATAATTGATGATTTAATTATTACTAATTCTCATGTTGTGTCGGGGCTTAAAGAAGTTGTAATTAGTGCAAAAAAAATAGACAGAACTATCGCACAAGTTGTATATGATGATCCATATTTAGATTTAGCTTTTATCAATATTAACTTTGAAGCTCCAACAAATCCATTAAAACTCTCCAGTGCAATTGTTGAAGATGGAGACACTACTATAGCTATAGGACACCCTTATGGATTAAACTATACTGCAACTGAAGGTATTATCTCAAAAGCATCAAGAATTCAAGGTGAGTTAGAATATATACAAATAGATGCTGCTATAAACCCTGGAAATAGTGGAGGTCCACTTTTAAATAAAGATGGTGATGTTATAGGTGTTAATACTTTTATCATTCAAAATGCAAATAACTTAGGTTTTTCTCTCCCATATTTTTATGTAGATGAAGCTATAAAGGCTTATAAAAACACTAATTATAAAAATATTATCAAATGCTCTTCTTGTAAAAATTTAATTTATGAAACAAATATCAACAATGACTATTGCCCTGAATGTGGAGTTAAACTCTCTGTAGCAAAACTTAGACGTAAAGGGTATGAACCTACAGGAGCAACAAAACTACTTGAAGAGATATTAAATTCCCTTAACATAAATGTAACTCTAGCAAGAAGAAGTCAGTCAACATGGAGAATTGAAAATGGTAATGCAATAATATATATAAACTATTATGATAATGGCATTATTATTGGAGATGCCAAACTATGTACGATTCCCCAGAAAAATATTGTAGAGATATATGATTATTTACTTAGTGAAAACTCTAAACTTTCATATTTACAATTATCTATAAATGAAAATTTTATATACCTTTCTCATCTGATTATAGATTCATCTCTAACCTTTCAAGAGGGTACAATTGCATTTGATAGACTGTTTAAATACTCAAATAAGTACCTTGATGTATTAATAAATAAATATGGTGCTATAAAACAAAAAAAAGAAGAGGACTAATAAAATGAGTAAATTTTTAAAATTTAATATAAATTTAGATAATTTTATAGATAATTTAAATAAAAAAATAAAAAATAATAATAAAAAAATAACTATGCTATTGAAAATAAAAGATAAAAAATATATAAACTTCGTAAAACCTATACAGATGATGGAGGAACATTTAGAACACTTTTTCACTCCTTTGTCACATATAAACTCTGTAAATAACTCAGAAAAAACACAAGATATATATACTCAGTCTCTACCAATTATTACAGAGTATTCTACAAAACTATCTCAAAATATTAATATATATAAAATATATAAAGAGATACAAAAAAATGAAAAGAATACTCTAAATTATGAACAACAAAGAGTTTTGGAGCTTAATGTTTTAAACTTTGAGTTAAGTGGTGCACACTTAAATGATGAAATAAAAGAAAGATTGCAAGAGATTAATATCAGAAAAAGTGAACTTTCAAATAACTTTTCTCAAAATCTTTTAGATGCAACTAATGCTTATGAGTATATAATTACTGATGAAAAAAATATAGAGGGTTTACCAGCTAGTGAGATAGCAACTGCTAAGTTTGAAGAAGATAGAGTAACAAAATATAAATTCACTCTTCAAATGCCATCATATATAGCATATATGACTTATGGAAAAAATGCAAAAATCAGAGAAGAGATTTATAAAGCTTATGTAACTAGAGCACCCCAGAATGCGAAAATAATTGATGAACTACTACTACTTAAAAATGAGATGAGTAATCTTCTAGGTTTTGACAATTATGCAGAGTACTCCATAAAGAGTAAAATGGCAAATTCACAAAGTGAAGTAACAGGATTTTTAGAATCTCTTATTAAAAACTCTAAGGCACAAGCTAAAGAGGAGTTAAAAGAGTTACAAGAGATTACTCCTAAAACTCTACAGAGTTTTGACGCAGCATATTATAGTGAGATATTAAAAAAAGAAAAATATGACTTAGATGAGGAGTTATATCGTCCATACTTTGAGCAAAAAAGTGTAGTAAATGGTATGTTTAAATTTTTAAATAAACTATTTGGAATTGAGTTTAAAAAAGTAGATGAAGAGCTATGGGATGAAAAAGCTTTCTCATATGATTTATATATTGAAAATAAACTTCGCTCAAGATTATATCTAGATTTAGAAGCAAGAGAGAGTAAAAGAGGTGGAGCATGGATGCAGAATTTTCAAACTCACTGCACAGATGAGAATGATAAAGAACAACTTGCTTCAGCATTTATAGTGTGTAATTTTCCACCATCAAGTGATAAAAACCCATCTCTTTTAAGACATGATGATGTTGTAACTCTTTTTCATGAGATGGGTCACGCTATTCATCATATGTTAAGCTCTGTAAATGAAAATGAAGTTAGTGGTGTAAATGGTGTTGAGTGGGATGCAGTTGAATTTCCATCTCAATTTTTAGAAAGCTTTGCATATGAGCCAAAAGTTTTAAAACTATTTGCAAAGCATCATGAGAGTGGTGAAGTGATTCCTGATGTTATGATAGAGAGACTAGTTAAGAGCAAAAATTTTCTCTCAGCCTCTGGAATGTTAAGACAACTAGAGTTCTCCATATTTGACTTTAAACTTCACTCAAAAGTTTATCAAGGGGATGAAGTTCAAAGCTTACTTGATAGTATTAGAAAAGATACTGCTCTTATAAAAACACCATCATATAATAAATTTCAAAATGGATTTGCACATATATTTGCAGGTGGTTATGCAGCTGGATATTATAGTTATAAATGGGCTGAAGTATTAAGTGCAGATGCTTTTTTCTCTGTTGTTGATGAAGGAATATTTAACTCAAATACAGCAAAAAAATATTTAGCTATAGTTTTAAATGGTGGTGGTGCAAAAAGTATGAGTAAACTTTTCGTTGAACTTATGGGTAGAGAACCAAATCCAGATAATTTATTAAGACTAAATGACATTAAATAATGATACGAGTATTTACAATTTTATTTTTATTTATTTCTATATCTTTAGGAGATGTAACTTTGAAAATAGCAACCTACAATGTAGAGAATCTTTTTGATTTAGAAAAAAAAGGATATAAATATAAAGAGTATAAACCAAATGGTAAATCTCTTTGGAATCAAAAAAACTATAAAATTAAACTAAATAATTTATCAAAAGTAATTAAAGATATTAATGCAGATATAATCTCACTTCAAGAGATACACTCACTTAAAGCACTTAAAGATTTGAGATTTGCACTAAAACAAAAAGGTCTATATTATCAATATTTCTCTATAGCTGATAAAAAAGACACAGCAATAAAAGTAGCAATACTTAGTAAAATTCCTTTTATATACTCAAAAGAACTCCCTGTTACAAATACTTTTAAATATAGAAATATACTAGAGACAAAATTTAAAATTAATAACAAAGATTTATATATATTTACAAACCATTGGAAATCAAAAGCTGGACCAGAAAGTATGAGAATAATTTCAGCAAAAGCTCTTAGAAAAAGAGTTTCTCAAATTGGTTATGATAAAAATATCATTTTAATTGGTGATTTTAATTCACACTATGAAGAATATATAAAATTTAAAAAGAAAAGAAAACATAATGATACAAATGGAAAAACTGGAATAAATCATGTACTTAGAACTATTAAAAATAAAAAAGAAGCTTTATTATCAAATATTAAAGAAAATGATTTTTATAATCTTTGGTATGATACAAATAAAAAGAATAGATATTCGTACATATATAGAGGCAAAAAAGAAACTCTTGATAATATATTAATATCTAAATCTCTACTTAATAAAAAAGATATTTTTTATATTCAAAAAAGTATAACAAACTTTGATAAAAAATACCTATTTAAAAAGAAAAACATTTATAGATGGCAAGTATCCCGTGCTAAAATCAGAAAACATAAAGGTAAAGGTTACTCTGATCACTTAGCAGTAATTGCAAAATTTATGGTAACTAATTAAAATCCCACTCTATCTCTTTTTTAGCATGTTTTTTAAGATATTCATTTGATTGTGAGAATGGCTTAGAACCAAAAAAGCCTCTATATGAAGATAAAGGTGATGGGTGTGGAGCTTTGAGTACAAGGTGTCTTCTAGCATCTATTAATGACTCCTTTTTCTGAGATAGGCTACCCCATAGTATAAATACGAGATTGTTAAATTTTTGTGATAATTCATAAATTACACTATCAGTAAATATTTCCCATCCTTTATTTTTATGTGAATTAGGTTTTGATTCTTCAACACTAAGAACACTATTAATAAGTAAAACACCATTACTAGCCCAAGAAGTTAAATCACCACTAAAAGGAATATCACAAGCTATATCATCATGTAACTCTTTAAATATATTTTTAAGCGATGGTGGTATTCTAACGTTGCTTGATACTGAAAAAGCCAAACCATTTGCTTGATTAACACCATGATATGGATCTTGACCTAAAATAATAACTTTAACATCCTCTGGAATAAGTAAATTAAAAGCTCTAAAAAGGTTTTTATGTTCTGGAAAAATTTTTTTTGTTTTATACTCCAAGTTTATAAATTTTTGTAATTCTGTAAAGTAGTTTTTTTGTAGTTCGTTATTTAAAAAGGTTTGCCAATTATTATTTAATATCATCTATGAATTATAATAAAGTAAATTGAAAGTTGCTTGATAAAAGAATAATTATATTTAAAAACATTACAAAACATACATCAAGTACATAAATAAAAAGTATTTAAAAAAAAGCAGTTGTACTTTTTAAAGTTGCGAAGCGTACATCAAGTACGTGAGTAAGTTTAAAAAGTGCAAATGTGAAGTAATTTTTTTACAAAGAAGTTATCCATAAGAACAGTGCGAAGTATATATTAAATATATGAGTAGTGTTATTAGAGATAAATTCGAAGTAAAAATGACCAACTAGGCAGCGACCTACATTTCCAGCCCTGAAAGGACGAGTATTATCAGCGATGAGAGGCTTAGCTTCTGGGTTCGGAATGGAGCCAGGCGTTTCCCTCTCTCTATAGCCACCTAGACAGTCACATTTCAATATGCCAAAAGAACAAAGTCCCTTTGTCTACGCTAACATTAAGTTTCCTTCGGCAGGAAACCCACGCTCAGTAAACCGAGCTACATTAGAGTTGCATACTCAAATATGACTGTATAAGTCAGTTGAGTGAGTCTTAATGATTTCTCATTAAGTTATTATTGTTAAAGTCAACGTCTAAATAACGTTTATCAAGTATCTTATTAGTATTTATATACACTAAGTAAGGTAGTGAACGAAGTTGTAGTTTTAATTAAAAAACTGTAAAAAAAGACAAACGTACTATTAGTACTGGTCAGCTAAACACATTGCTGTGCGTACACACCCAGCCTATCAAGCTTGTAGTCTTCAAGCGTACTTCAGGGATTGTTCATCTTGGAGTTGGCTTCCCGCTTAGATGCTTTCAGCGGTTATCTCATCCGTGCGTAGCTACCCAGCGATGCTCTTGGCAGAACAACTGGTGCACCAGTGGCACGTCCAACCCGGTCCTCTCGTACTAGGGTCAGCTCTCCTCAACAATCCTACGCCCACGGAAGATAGGGACCGAACTGTCTCACGACGTTCTGAACCCAGCTCGCGTACCGCTTTAAATGGCGAACAGCCATACCCTTGGGACCTGCTCCAGCCCCAGGATGCGATGAGCCGA
>JAKISR010000021.1 GCA_021648465.1 Sulfurimonas sp.
TAGACCAAGAAAATCTCTCAATTGGAGAACTCCAAATGAAGTTTTTTATGGATTAGAAGCAGCAGCTTAAGGAAAAAATGATATGATTTTTTAACTTGAAAGTTGCACTTCAGATTTAAATGTTGGGTTTTTAACTCTTCTTTTACTTTTGCTACATGATTTTTAATTCTCACTTTAGAAAATACAGCTTTTATAATTCCCTTAGGGTTTATTATAAATGTAGTACGAACAATACCCATATTATTTTTCTTTAATTGCCAAACCCCATATTTTTGTATAATATCAGTTGACTCATCACTTAAAAGTGTTATACCTAAATTTTTTTTTCTATGAAATTACGATGTTTTTTTGTACTATCGGCATTTATTCCTAATACGATAGCATCAAGATAGCTAAAGTCTGGAACTGCCATTGTAAACTCACAAGCTTGTGTTGTACATCCTGGTGTATTGTTTTTTGGATAAAAATATAAAACTACCCATCTCCCTTTTAAATCTCTTAAACATATCTCTACATTATTTTGATTTGGTAAACAAAACTCTGGTGCCATACTGTCTATAGCTATCATGTGTTTTTCCTTATTTAGCTCTTTTTTCCATTTATCATTGATGAAATCAAGCCTTTTTCATCTGTTAAATCGGCAACTATAACTCCTACAATATGTAGTGGAGTAAAAAACATAATTGCATAAAAAACTAATTCATGAATCTCTTTAAGACTCTTTGCAAACTCTTTAGTTAGACTTAATTCTTCATAAAAATGTATAATTAATCCTGTTGCTGCCATAAAAAGAAGTACTGCATAAATAATATAATATGAGATTTGTACAATTTTTTTATGTATTGTTTTGGAACTAAAATCCTCTTTTTCACTACTATCGCTTATAAATAAAAATATTCTATATATGATTAAAAAAACTAGTGCATATCCAAGTATAATATGCCACTCCCACATACCAGCACGAACAGCCTTTGCTAATATTTTAGCTTCTTCAGCAGTTATTTCTATTTGCATTTGTGAAAGTTGTGTCATAAGAATTTCAGAATTTGTTCTCCAAGAAAGAAATGTTTTTCTTAAAAAAACTGTACCTAACATACCAAGAACAACTATTGCATTTAACCAGTGCCAAATTCTAAATTGCAATGAATATTTCATAATAAACCTCTCTAGTAAAAATTAAGGGCGCCTCTTAAAACACTAGATAGCCTCAGAGGTGCCCTTAGTATACAAACATTAAAAAATAAACCCATATTCCTGAGAATGATGTTAATGCTACACCTATAAATGTTATTAAGCCTATCTTTCTGTGTCTTGCTAATTGTACCTGTTTTTTAGAGTTAAAAATAACAGTCGCCCAAATGATTAAAGTTATAACTGATATCACTATATGCATGATTAAAACTACAAAAGCATAATCATGTGATACAGAACTCTCTTTCATAAAACTATCAAAGCCTCCGCCAAGCTTAATTCCAAACTCAAAATATGAAAGTACTATAACAGAAAAAACGAATATAAATATCTGAAAATAAGAGTGAGTTTTATAATACTTGTTATGTGCAAAAGAGATAGCTACAGCAACTAACAAAGGTAAAAGAGCAACTACAAATGTTACAAAATCCATAAAAAATGGAGCACGAGTACCAAAGAAACCAGGAGTAAACATATAATCTAGATTATCCATAGTTTTATCCTTTTATATAAGTGAGAGACCATAAATGGCTTAATTATACTCTTTTTCTTTTTTGAATTGCATAATACCAATATCCTAATAAAATTAAAGATACTAAAACTCCTATAATTATCTGCTTTAAGTATATACCAATCAGTTCTTGATTTTCCCCTATAAAATATCCTAAAGCAACAAGTATAAATGCCCAAATACTAGCACCTAATGCAGTATAAAAAGAAAATACAGCTATATTCATGCGTGATAAACCAGCAGGTATTGATATTAATTGACGAATACCTGGAATAAGTCTACCAATAAAAGTTGAAATATGTCCATGTTTTGCAAAATAATTTTCCATTTTATCTAATGTACTCTCTTTAATAAAAAAATATTTTCCATATTTTTTTAAAAATTTTCTACCTACAAAAAATGCTAAATAGTAATTTATAAATGCCCCCACTATAGAACCACCTACTCCTGCAAACATAATCATACTAATACTCATTTCACCTTTTGATGCTAAATAACCAGCAGGAATAAGTATAATCTCACTTGGAAATGGGATAAATGAGCTTTCTACTGCCATCAATAAAAATATTCCTAAATATCCCCAATCAAATATAAGATCTACTAAATCTTGTGCTAGCTCTTTAATCATTTAACTACCTCAATAACATCTCTTATCATTTTGCTTGCCACATCTTTATTGGAATACTTTAGTAAAGCTTCACTTTTTTCTCTTAAATCTTCTTTTAAAATAGATAATAATTTATTTTTTAATCCTTCACCTTCTCGCTCGCACCATCCTAAATTGTTACCAACTATAAACTTAGCATTGTAAAATTGATGGTCACCTGCTGCATAAGGATATGGAACATAAAGAGCTGGTAATCCATTTGCACACAACTCCCAAAGAGTACTTGCTCCTGCTCTTGAGACTGCTAAATCAGAGGTTTTTATGAGAGATTGTAACTCTGTAGTAAAAGCATAAAGCTCGACCTTAATACCAAGCTTTTCATACTCACTTTTTACTCTATCATAATCTTTTTCACCAGCTTGATGAATTATTTTAATATCTCTTTTTTGAAGCTCACTTGCAATACTTAATGCTAAGTCATTAATAGCTTTTGCACCATGAGAACCACCTAAAAATATTATAGTTTTCAGCTCTTCTCTAACTCTAGAATTTATAAAACAAACCTCTTTAACTGGATAACCTTTTATAGGTGAATTTTTATCATAAGCGGAAATAAATCTTTTTGCAAAAGGTTTTAAAAGTGAGTTTAGTTTTCCAATTACAGCATTTTGTTCATGTATAAAAAGAGGTATTAATCTACTAATAGCTGCAAAAGAAGCAGGAGCCGCAGAAAATCCACCAACACTATAAACTGCTCTAATATTATGTTTTTTTAATAAAGCTATTGATATAAAAAATGCTTTTAAAACTTTAAAAAGAGCTTTAAATTTAGCGAACCCCTTTTGATTTACAACTCCTGTAGTTTCTAAAAAATACACATGTGAAAAAGCACTATGAGTAGCAAAATACTTTCTATCTTGTCCAGTCTTAGAACCTATGAAAATCACTTCATGTCCATTAGCAGTTGCAGCTTCAACTAGAGCCCCAGCTATCATTAAGTGACCGCCTGTTCCACCACCTGTTATGCACAACTTCATGATTGGTCCATCTTCACTTTTTTTGATGCCATCAAAACCATACCAATTCCAATAGAAGCTGCTATCATAGATGAACCACCATAGCTTAAAAATGGAACTGAAATACCTTTAATAGGAGTTATTCCACTAATCCCATAAGCATTAAGTAAAAAAGTGAATGCTAAAAGAAGACCAACACCTAAACTAAAAAAATATATGGTTGAATCTTCTGCACGATTTGCAATTTTAAAAATTCTTTGAAGCATCCATAAAAAGATAAAAACAACAAAAGTAATACCAATAAAACCAAACTCTTCTGCTAGTCCGGATAAAACAAAGTCTGTATGCACTTCACTTAAAAAACCAAGCTTAAAAGTTCCATTTGCTACACCTGTACCAAAAAATCCACCATTATGAATAGCATTTAAAGAATGCCCTATTTGATAAGGTTCTACCTCAACGGGAACTCTTAATAGTTTTGCAACTGGTTCTGGCAAAAGCTCTAAAATATTATTTTGAGCTAATGCCCACCAAGATTTTATACGAAGAATTCTATGTTCAGCTGTGAATATAAAAAACAAAAAAAACATCATTGCTACAGCTAAAAAAGTTAACAAAAATCTAAAACTACTTCCAGCAAAACCAAGCATTAAAACAAATATTAGGCCAAGAATTACAACTTGTCCTAAATCATTTTGAACAATAGCAATAATAAACATAATACAAATAAAGAAAATCCCATAAGGTGCAAATCGAATATATTCTTTTAATACCCCGATACCTTCATCATTACTAAATTTTCTAGGAAAACTCCATGCTAAAAAGAAAACAAAACCTATTTTAAAAAACTCAACAGGAGCTAATGAGAATCCAAAAAACTTTATCCATCTTTTTGCTCCACCTACAGCTGAAACTAAGGACTCAGGCAAAAATGGCATAGCAATCATTAAAATCATAGAACCAAAAAATAGTGCGAAACCGATAGGAGCTAGTAATTTATCTGGATTTGCTTGTGATAAAAGCCAAATAATTATAATACTTAAAAATCCAAAAAGCATCTGCCTAATAGCAAAATGAAACTCACTTACGCCAAAAAGTAGAGTTGTATAGGCTGATAATGTGTATGTTAAAATAACACCTATTCCAATAAGTATGGAGACTAGAGTAAAAAGTTTTCTATCAGCGCTCAAAAGATTACTTTATTTTATTGATTTTTAAAACAAACTCAACTTCAGCTTTTGAGATATGTAACTCTTTTGAAATAGTATCTAATGTAATACCCTGTTTAAAAAGTGAAATAATTTTTTCATCATCATTTCCATGTACTGAGGTTGGAATAGATATCTGTTTAACTCCACTCTCTAAAGATGAAATTCTAGAATCTATATGTTCATCAATACTCTGCACACTCTCTTCTAATCTCTTTAAACCAAGTGAGATAGGCTTAACCATGTCATAAACTGTTCTTTCTATCTCCTGATAAACATCATTATCACTCATACGACTAGAATTACTTTTTATATTTTTTTGAGTATCACTTACCTGTTTTTTTAAGTAAAATATCTCTCTATTTAACTCTTCAGTTACTGATGCGACATAGCGGATATTTTTATTGTACTCTGAATCTTTTTTAAAAACATAATAAATAAGATACAAAACCATAGCAGCCATTGCAACCACAAGATACTCTATACTAATAAATTCAAAATTCATTCTTTACTCTCTTTAGATTCACGAATAAGTACTCTTTCTCTCGCCGTAAGATAAGATCCCCACTCCTTTTCATCTCTTTCATGTGTCTTAACAATATGTGCTAATGATTTATCTACTGCTTTAAAAAAAATTGCAACATCTCTTTTTGGATGAACAGGCATCTCAACTCTTCCATAATAAATACTTCCTTCATTTAACAAATCATTTGAGAGTTTAAAATGCTCAAACCCTATAGACTCTATCTCAGCTTTACTTGTTAACGAAATTCTTTTTGGCACTTCATTTTTTAAAAACTGCTCTAATGCATCTATCTTTCTGTGTAACTCCACAACAAGGTTTAAAATCACAGGATCAGTATCTGATGTATCTCCTCTGGCTTTTGCTTGTTTTAACCATTTGTTTATAGGATTTTCATCACTTTCATTTAACTGCTGAAACTCTCTTTGAAAATCTTCATCGTCTAAAGATGCTTCACTAAAAACTATACTTATGGGTGCTTTAACTAGTCTTACACTCATGCCGACATCCTATCTATAACTATTAAAATAAAAAATGCTATTCCAAGATATCCATTGACTGTAAAAAACGCACGATCAATTCTAGTAAAATCTTTTCTTACTAAATAATGTTCATAACCAAGCATAATAGCACTTAAAACTAAAGCCCAAAATGCAAACTCCCCAAGTCCTGCTACCCATACAAATAGTGACCAAAAGATGATTGCTAGTACATGAAAAAGTGATGAAAGTAATAAAGTTGTATCTGAACCATATTTTGATGGAATTGAGTGAAGACCTTTATCTTTATCAAATTCCATATCTTGAAGAGAATAAAGCAGATCAAATCCTGCCACCCAAAATATAACACCTAAACTTAACATCACCGACCATGGAGTTATCTCTGCACTAACTGCAACAACACCAGCTATAGGAGCAAGTCCAAGCGAAACACCTAAAACTACATGAGCTAATGATGAAAATCTTTTAAAATATGAATAAGAACCAAGAACTATAAGAATTGGAAAACTAAGAGCAAAAGCCAATGGATTAATCATATACGCAACTGCTATAAAAACAAGAGCATTTACAGCTGTAAAAATTATAATACTAGAAGCATCAAGTCTTCCATCAACATTTGGTCGCGTAGCCGTTCTTGGGTTTTGTGCATCGATATCTCTATCTGCAAATCTATTTAATCCCATTGCAAAATTTCTTGCACTAACAGCTGCAAAAATTCCTAAAATAAGCAAGGTATAACCAAACCATCCATCAGCTGCAACAATCATAGCAATAAAAATAAATGGAAGTGAAAAGATAGAATGTTCAAGCATTACAAGTTCGTTAAAATCTTTTAATTTCTTTATGTATTGTTGCAAATCTAGCCTTTTAAATAATTAACGGTTATTTTATCTAAAGTTGATTTAAATTTGGATGATTTTGTTATTTTAATATTTTTTTAAGAAACACAAATGAAGTATTTTTCATAATTAATTTATTATAAAATATTTTAAGCCAACTAAAATAGACATACATATATAATTTTATTAAATTTTTAATACTAGGTTTTAAAATTGAAACAACTCGCTATTATTGGTCCTACTGCATCTGGAAAAAGTGATTTAGCTATTAAAATCGCTCAAAAAACAAATGCTTATATTCTCTCCATTGATTCACTTAGTATATATAAGGAGATAAATATTGTCTCCGCTAAGCCGTCTGCTACTGAATTAAACTATATTAAACATTTTGGTATAGATGTATTAAATCCTGATAATTATTTTAGTGTTGATATTTTTATTAGTTTGTATAAAGATGTAATGAAAAAATGTAAAGAGGATGGTAAAAATCTAATTATTGTTGGTGGTACATCTTTTTATTTAAAATCACTTATTCAAGGTCTTTCAACACTTCCAAATATCACAAAAGATATTTCACATAGAGTAAAATTAAAATTAAAAAACTTAGATAAATGTTACGAGCTTTTGAACTCTAAAGATAATAATTTTATGAAAAATATTTCTCAAAATGACAACTATAGAATAGAAAAAGCTATGTTGATTTATGAGGCTTCTAGAATTACTCCAAGTGAGTATTTTAAAAAAAATCCACCTAAGCCAATAATTAAAAATTTAGATATTTACAACATTGAGGTTGATAAAAACATTTTAAAAGAAAGAATTTCCAAAAGAACATCTAATATGTTAGAATTTGGACTTATAGATGAAGTTTGTTATTTAGAACATAAATATACAAGACTTCCTCACTCTATGGGTTCTATTGGCATAGTAGAAGTTTTAGAGTATCTTGATGGTAAAGTTAGTAAAGATGAGATGTGTATTAATATCTCAACTCATACAGCACAACTTGCTAAAAGACAGCAAACTTTTAATCATACTCAGTTTAAAGATATTACAAATGCACCACTTGAACACTTAGAAGATATTATTTTAAATAAGTTATTTTAAAGTTTAGATATATTTATGACACATCTGAATTTATTGTTCACTTAAAAATTCTTCAATATCTTGTGCTATCTCTTCTATTGCGTCAGTTGCTTTTTTATATAAAACTTTATCAAAAAGTACATCATCTATTGCATCACTCTGTTCATAATTGTTTAGTATAGATTTTTCAACAAATTGTGCAATCATATTTACCCCAACAACATTTCCACTTGTTCCAATTACAATAAAAAATTCACAATCTTGTACTTCTTTATTTAGTACTTCATACATTGGAGCAGCTTCTCCAAAAAACACTATATTTGGTCTTAATTTTGCTCCACAAGGTTTACAAAAACCATTATTTGAATCATATAAACTTCTATATCCAATATTAACTATATCTGAACACTCTTGACATCTCACTTCATTCATAAATCCATGAAGATGAATCACATCTTCTTGTTTTAATCCAGCTTTTTGAAAAAGATTATCTACATTTTGAGTTATAACTGCTATATCATTTGGGTATTTGTTTTTTAAATCAGCAATAATATCATGTGCATAATTTGATTCTTTGTCCTCTAAGTCCAGTCTTCTTTTATCATAGAATTCTATGGTAAGTGATTCATTTTTCTCTAAAGAATCATGATTACATACTACACTTACATCATACTCTTCCCAAAGACCACCACTATCTCTAAATGTACTTATTCCAGACTCAGCACTAATTCCTGCACCACTAAATATTATGATTTTTGACATAAACATACCTTTTAAAAGATTTATAGGTATTATATTATATTTAAATTAAGAGTTTTACTTTATAGATGTTTCAGATTTGGGAGAAAGAAATGAAACACCTATAAAGTGAAACTTACTAAAATGAATACGTTATATGTATGGTTATATTTACTTAGCTCATTTGCTTTTGAAGTATCATAATATTATATTATGTCACCTGCTTGAAGAGCATCTATTGTTAATGCAATTAGAAAAATTATTTTTCCAATTTTGTTTCTTTTGTAAGAATGCCTTACACACTAGTATTTTTAAATCAGAGTAATTTTATCCGATTTAACTTTTAACCATCTTATTATTTATTTATTAGTCCCTAAGACTAAGCTTGATTTAATTGTCTAGTTCTTTTGCTTTCTTTGCTAATTCGGCCCAAGCTGAATTTTTATCTGCATTAATCGCTTCCTGATAAGCAATCTTTGCATCATCATCTCTCCACAGTTTTTCAAGTATGCTACCTAAAAGATATTTTTGTCTTGATCTCTCATTGTTACTTAACTCTATATCATTTAATGATGTTACAACATCTAATGCTTCATTATTACGACTTTTGTTAATATATGCTTGATAAAGAGCAAACTCTATAAAAGGACTTTGTGGATATGAGTCAGATAAAACTTGTATTTCTAAAACTTTTTCACCATATTCTATAACTAAATTACTGTCTTTTTTATTACTTCCTACTGCCATAACTGCTACATATCTATCTATGTCTTTATAACTTTGTTTAAATATCTTTTTAATATCTTTAATAGATTCGATCATCTTAATGCTATTTTCAAGTCTTTGATAAGTATCAAATATATATCTGTAAATATCTATATATGGAGAATTTTTATCATCCTCAATTAAGCTAATTAAATCTTTTGAAGCTTCTATAACATTACTATAGTTACCAGTTGCAAAATCTAATTTTATATATCTATATAACCATTTTTTTCTGTGTTCTAAATTTTTAGATTTTAGGTTTTTATCCGCTATTTTTTTAGCAAGTGCATAATCACCACCTTTCATAGCACAGTCATACACTCCGCTATCCCATTTATTTGATAATTCTATCTTATATTTAGATGAGATTATAAGTACACTATTGCATTCTTTATTTTTTAAAGCATTTTTCATAGTTCCTATAGCAGCATCAGTTATCATTTTAGGCACATCTGAGTAATCTTCTCCAATTAACTCAAGAAGCTGACTTTCCATTTCAAGAGCATCTCTAAACTTTTTATTTTCTATTAGTAATTTTGCTTTTTCATAGATAGCTCTACTACCTATACTATCCTCACTGTATTCTTCCATTAAAATATTGTATTCATTTAATTTTGTAGTAAAATTTGCATCACTGACATCAAAAAATAGAGCATCTTTAGCAATACTAACTTCCTCTAAAAATTCACCATCATTAAAAAGTTTTATATATTTATTTAAAGCTACTAAAGCTTTTTTCTTATACTTTGTTTTGCCTAACCATATACCAACATTTCTTGACAACTCTTCATACTCATCATACTCAGAAGAGATATTGTTAAAGATAGCTTCTGCTATATATGCTCCAGATATGTAATCTCCATTATCTACAAAATCATACATCAAATTCATTGATTTATTCATATACTTTGTAAAATATTCAGGTTTCGCATCTACAATTTTTTTTGTATACTTTGCTGCTAATTTTAAATTTGAATTTGACATATAGTTTTTTGATAATCTATAAGCAGCTGCAACTGCTACATCTAAATCTTTTGTTCTATTAATAGCTTTTATATATATCTCTCTAGCACGAGATGAACTACCTGATGATTCTAAAAGTTCGCCTTTATAAATATAAGCCCAGTATACATATGGTGAATCAGCATGTTCACTAAAAAGACGATCAAAGAAATAATCAGCATCACTAACAAGTCCAGACTTTCCATAAGCATTAGCAATTAAAGAAAGAACTTCTGCTACATTTTCATCTGAAGAATAATCTCTTAAATATTTTTTCGCACTCTCAATAGCTTTATCATACTCTTTTAGTTTTATATGTACTTTTGTTTTATAAAATAATAATTCTGGTTTAAAAAGAGTATTTGGATATTTATTTAACACTTCATCAATAAGTTCTAAACAAAATTCATATTTATGATTTTTATATAGTTTTTTGATTTTTATATAGCCTGCGACATCACCAACTTTTTTTATATGCACTGGCTTTCCTTCTATATCTAAACTACCAACATATGGAAGCATATCTTTATCAAGAAAAAATGGGAAATTTATAGAGGCATCTGTTTTTTTATGAGGCTTTATATATGGTATTTCCTCTTTATAACCAACTATCATCCAATGATATGATAGTTTCACATTTGGAGAAAAAATTGTATTTTCTTTTGTTAAATCAAAAATCATTGGATATAGTTTCATCTTTTCAAATGTCTCAATAATAAGAAAAAAAGTTTTATTTTTTATCTCTATATCTATTTTAAAAAAACTATTTTGTAATTTTTTAAATTTTTTTGATGGAGATTTTGAAAAAGCACAAATTATTTTTACTGTTATATCAAAATCATTTTTTATCTCTTGACATAAAAATTTATCTTTTGCTTTTAGATGAAGAGTTGAATATGGTTGATGGTTCTCTCTTGCGCCTTGAAGTGATATTTCAAGTGCATTTAAAGAAAAAGAAGTGATGGTTAAAATAAGAGTAAAGAATATCGCCTTTAACAATTTTTCTCCTCTTTTTTAACTTTATTTTTTAATTGATAAAGCATGGTTTACTATGCGTGGGCTCTCTACCGAAGAGAACTTAGCGTTAGCGTAAGGCAAGGAACTTAATTCCTTGCCTGTACAAAATAACTAATATCCACTGCCATATACAAATGCTGTAATAAACTCTAATAATGTATTTAGTATTAAAAAAGCAAATATAGTTCCTACAGCCGCAAAACCAATAATAGTTTTTAAAGAGAGTGTTGCATTTGTTACACTTACATTTCCATCTGAACCTTTCATAGGCTCTTTCATAAACATGTATACTATTAGTTTTAAATAATAATAAGCTGCTATTGCAGAGTTAAGTGCCATAATAAGTGCTAAAACAATAAAATCAGCTGTAACGGCAGAAGATATCATATACATTTTACCCCAAAACAATGCAAATGGTGGAAGTCCAGCTAAACTCAACATAAACAGAGCCATAATTGAAGCGGCAATTGGTGCTGTTTTTACCATTCCCGCAAATTTATTATAAGAGTGATCTGAGCTTTGTCCTGCAGGAAGATTTTTTTGCCTTGAAATCCAAAGCATTGAGAATGATCCAAGATTAGTAAAACTAAACAATATCCAATAGAGAAATAATGCTGAATTTGCCTGTGTAGTACCTATAAGTATTGCAGCCATTACAAAACCAGCATGTGAAATAGAACTATATGCAAGCATTCTTTTTACATCTGTTTGAACTAATGCCCAAATATTTGCCATTGTCATAGTTATAACAACAAGAGCATATAAAATCACTTCTAACCAAATAATTCCACTTTGAATTAAAAATTCAAAAAGTCTCATAGCAACAACGAATGCTGCAATTTTTGGAACAATTGACATGTAACCTGCCATCGCAGCAGATGATCCTTCGTATACATCTGGAGCCCATGTATGAAAAGGCACAATTGATAGCTTAAAACCAAATGATGCTAACATAAACACAACACCTATTAAAACAAACTCAATATTTTCATAATTATTTGCTTGTAGAACTTGTGCAATTTGATTAATCTCTATAGAGCCTGTAAGTGCGTAAAATACCATAGAACCAAAACTAAAGAAACCAGCAGCTAAAGCACCCATTGTAAAATACTTAACAGCTGCTTCAAATGATTTATCACGATTGTGCATAGCAATTAGTGTATATAATGCAAGAGATGCTGTCTCTAATCCAACAAAGATAAGGATTAAATTATCTGTTGCAACCATAAACTGGAATCCACCAATCATAAATAAAAATAGTGCAAAGAATTCTGGATAAGAAAATTCATGAAATCTTTTTTGTGATAATGCTAATGGGATAAACAACATTGAAGCACCAACTATTATAAACTGAGATAAAATAGCAAGTCCATCTATAAGCATAACATCAAACACACCCATAATGGTGCCATTTTCAGTGAATATTTCTGCTGACTCTATTAAAAATATAAAATCTATTCCTAAAATAAGAAGGCTAAGCATTACATATAAAGATCTATCTTGTTCACTTTTAAAGAAATCAATAATTAAAATCAACAATGCACCAACAATAGGTACTAACATAGGTGCAAGTGTCATTAAATTTAGTGACTCTAATGAAATATTTACTGGTTCTAACATTAATATGCCTCCTGTGCTGTAGTTCTTATAATTAAAGTACTAGGATTTGGGATTCTAGCTTTTGCCTCTTTTGTTACTGCTTTTTCATGCATTAAACTAACTAATGACTCAACACTATTGCTTATTGGACCTAATACAGGCTTAGGATATATACCTAGCCAAATTGTAATAATAACCAATGGTACTAAAGCAATAAGCTCTCTTTTGTTTACATCAGGAAGATTTTTATTTTCCTCTTTTGTAACTTTACCAAAGAACATTTTTTTATAAGCTGATAACATATAAATAGCTCCAACGATAATTGCAATACCTGCTATTATCGTTAAAATATGTGATTGTTGATAAAAACCAAGTAAACTTAAAAATTCTCCAACAAAGTTAATAGTAAGCGGCATACCAACTGATGCCATTATCATTATTCCAAAGATAGTTGCAAATCTTGGCATAACATGAGCTAAACCACCAAACTCACTCATAAGTTTAGTATTTCTTCTATCATAAATAACACCAACAAGGAAAAACAAAGCACCTGATACAACACCGTGAGCAATCATTAAAAAGATTGAACCAGAGATTCCCTCAATATTTAATGCAAATGTACCAAGGATAATAACACCCATATGTGATACAGAAGAATATGCAACAAGTTGTTTAATGTCTTTTTGCGCATAAGCCACCATTGCAGTGTATATAATCATAATGATTGCGAGTATTGCGATAGGGAACATAAAATAAACCGATGCGTCAGGGAACATTGGTAATGAAAAACGAACAAATGCATATGTACCCATTTTTAACAATATCGCTGCAAGTATGACAGAACCTATTGTTGGTGCTTGTCCGTGAGCATATGGCAACCATGTATGAAATGGAAACATTGGAACTTTGATAGCAAAACCAAAGAAAAATGCAACAAAAAGCCAAAGCTGATAATTCTCAGGCAGAACTAAACGATGCCAATCAAGAATCGCAAAACTCCACTGACCAGTTGTTTGGTAGTACAAATATGCCATTACTAAAATACCAACCAACATCACAAGTGAACCTGCAAATGTATATAAAAAGAATTTAACTGAAGCATAAATTCTTAAAGGTCCACCCCATGCACCAATAATATATAACATTGGAACAAGTGAAAGCTCCCAAAACACATAAAATACAATTGCATCAAGAGAAGCAAAAACACCAACCATAGTCATTTGTAAAAACAGAAGTGTGATAATCATATTTTTTACATTTTTAGTATCCGTAAGCGAAGCGATACCAATCATTGTAAAAAATGCTGCTAATATAATTATAAATAGTGAGATACCATCAACACCAACTATATAATTAATTCCAAATACTGGAACTAATGCAATATGTTCCATAAACTGCATACCTGAAGCACTATTATCAAAAAAGAACCAAAGTAATAAAGAGAGAGCAAACTCTATAGTAGCAACTGCTACACCATAAGTACGTATACTATTTTTATCTACTACAAATCCTAGTATTGCCGCTAGTGCTGGGAAGAAAATTAAAATTGATAAGATATTGTCTAACATCTACTTAACTCCTATCGCTGATAGAATCGAAGCGACTCCATCAGAATGTCTAGCTGCTAGTCCAAAAACCACAGCTAATGATAACATACCAACTGTACCAGCTACCATCCACTTAAGCATAGTAGAAAGATTTCCACTATGCATCTCTCTTGTATTTTCACCTGTATTGTAAAATGCTTTAGCTATTCCATCCACGCTTGCATCAATAATTTTTTGATCAATTTCACTCCAGAAGAAAGCTGAAATCTTTCCATATGGTTTTGCAACAAATTCTTCATAAATATATGGGATATAATATTGATTACTTAATAATTTATATCCAAAACTTTTCTCCATTGCAGATGTTCCATCAGGTACTTTAATATCCCTGCTTGTATATTTTTTATAGGCATAAAAAATTGCAGCACCAACAAGAAGTTGGGTTCCAATTGTTATAATCCAATATACTATTGGAGAATCTATATGATACTCAGTTGCTGGAAGAACTTGTGTAACCATCTCAAAGTAAGTCATCTTAAATACACCAGCTATAACGGCAAGTAAAAGAAGAGGACTCATTGCAACTAACATAAATTTATATGCTTCATGTGGATCAATACCAAATAATTTATATCTCTCTTCACCATGAAAGATTAGTGCAACCAATCTAAATGAGTAAAATGCTGTAAGAGCAGCAGTAAATAGTAATACAGAGTAGATAATATAGTGATTATCAATAAATGCAACCTCTAAAATCAAATCTTTTGAGAAAAATCCAGCAAGAGGAAAAATTCCAGCTAATGCTACAGAAGCGACAGTCATCATAATAAATGTACCCTTCATAACTTTTTTTAGCCCACCCATCTTAAATGGGTCAAGTTCATCTTTCATAGCATGCATAACATTACCAGCACCAAGAAATAATAGTGCTTTAAAAAATGCATGAGCCATAAGATGAAATAGTGCAACCCAATAAGCACCTAAGCCAGCTGCTGCAAACATATAACCTAACTGAGATAAAGTTGAGTATGCAATAATTCTTTTCATATCACGATTAACAAGTGCCATTGATGCAGCAAATAATGCAACAAATGCTCCTAGAGATGCAATAAATAATCCAACATTAGGAATTAAATCATAAAGTGGGCTAGCACGAACTATAAGATAAACACCAGCTGTTACCATAGTTGCTGCATGAATTAATGCAGAAACAGGAGTTGGTCCTTCCATCGCATCTGCAAGCCAAGTATGTAGAGGAAATTGAGCTGATTTACCCATAGCTCCAATAAATAAAAATATACCCATCCATGTTAAAACATCAGTCTCAAGTGCGGGCATAGCAGCAAAAGCTTCATCATACTGAAGCGTACCTGTATTCCAGTATATTAAGAAGATACCAATTAGCATTCCAAGATCAGCAATACGGTTCATAATAAATGCTTCATTTGCAGCCCATGTAGCACTCTCTTTGTGATACCAAAAACCAATAAGACCCCATGAACAAAGACCAACACCTTCCCAACCAATGAAAAGACCAGCAAAATTATCACTCATAACAAGAATCATCATTGAGAAAACAAAAGCTGATAGCCAAGCAAAGAAACGATTAAATGATTTATCATGGCTCATATAACCAATAGCATAAACATGCACAACAGTTGAAACTAAAGTAACAACCATCATCATAGTAACACTAACTTGATCAACTACAAATCCAAAAGGGATATAAAGCTCTCCTGTAGCCATCCACGTCATCATTTCAACATGAATACTCGAACCTGTTTGCAGTACATATACTAAAAGTATACTACTTGCTATAAATGAAACAAACAATAATGCACTCGGAATAATTCCTGCAATTAGTGTTTTCGGTTTAGCACTAAAAAGTGCAGCGAACATTGAACCAACTAGTGGTGCAAATAGCGCTATATATAAAAACATTTCCATATTTTTATCCTCTCATCGTTGACATGCTGTCAAGATCAATGTTGTTATGTCTTTTGTGCCAAAGAATTAATAAACCAAGACCAACAGCAACCTCTGAAGCGGCAATAGCTATAACAAAAAATGCAAACATTTGTCCAGTTAAGTCACCATTATAATGTGAAATAGCAGCAAAAGAGATATTAACTGAATTAAGAAGTATCTCTGTTGCAAAGAAAAGCATAAGAAGATTTTTTCTTCTCATTACACCAATTAAACCAATAGAGAAGAGTATAGTTGATAATACTAGATAGTGGTTTAGTCCAATTTCCATCATAATAAAACCTTTTTATTTTCTTCTTCTTTTTTCATCTCTTTAATCTCATCTTCATCCATAAGAGTAAGAGATAAATCCATTTTCTTTCCAGCTAAAATAATACCTGAGATCATTGCAACAAGTAGCATCACCGCTGCAACTTCAAATGGAACTAAATACTTAGTAAATAAAACCATTCCAATATCCTGAGTATTGCCAACTCCTTCTGTTATTGGATAAAGAGCAGTTATATTATCAGTTACAATTGGAGCAGCAAAAATTACAACAATTAAAACAGCAGCTACAAGACTTAAACCAACTATTACAAATCTATTACCTTGTTTCTCTTTTACTTCTCTTGTTGTATCAAAAAACATCATACCAAAAGCGTATAATGCCATCACAGCACCTGAATAAACCATAATTTGTACAGCACCTAAGAAGTCAGCTCCTAAGATAAAGAAAAACGCTGATATAAAAATCATTCCTGCTGCTAATGCTGTTAGGGCATATAACGCCTGTGATGTAGTAACTGTGATATAAAACATCGAAATTGTTAAAAAAGAAAACAGATAAAATGCAATTGCTTCAAACATAATGAACTCCTTAATATGCTAGAGGTGTTTTTTTAACACGCTCTTCTTCATGTGGTGTTATAGCACCAAAACCTTCAAACTCTGACTGTGTTCCAGCTTTCATCTTATCTAGTGGTGTTAACATATCTTCATACATTACAAAATGCTCCCTTTGATCACTTGCATTTTCATACTCGCCACCGTGAACAATTGCAAGTTCTGGACAAACTTCAGCACAGTAACCACAAAAGATACAACGACCTAAGTTAATGCTATATTCGCTAACTTCTTTACGAGAATTTTCATCAATTTTTGTATCAATTCTAATGCAATTTGATATACAAATCTTCTCACAAAGACCACAACCTATACATCTTTCAGTATCTGATTCCCAAAGTCTTTTCATCTCATGCACTGCACGATATCTCGGTCCTATTGGCATTTTTTCTTCTGGATATTTAACTGTGTGAGTATTAAATTTAAACATCTCACGTAAAACCACCCATAAACCTACAAGTAACTCTAATTTAAAAGTTCTATCCAGAGCGCATTTGAATTTACCCCAGTCTGTTGTAGGATAATCAGCTATATCTACTTTAAAGTAATCGTTAGATATATTTCTATCATTAAATTGTTCATTTTTCATAACTATCCCTCCATTATCACTACACCAGTGATTATTATATTAATCACGGCTATTGGCATTAGAACTTTCCAACATAACCACATAAGTTGGTCTGGTCTTACATCTGGCCATGCTGCTCTTGCCCACAAGAAACAAAAGAAGAAAAATGCCACTTTACCTAAAAATAAAAATGCACCTATTACACTACCATCTCCAAAACCACCTAAGAAAAGTAATGAGATTACAAAAGAGATAAAGAACATGTTTGCGTACTCACCAATATAAAAAAGTCCCCATCTCATACCAGAATACTCGGTACCAAAACCATCAATAATCTCATGGTCATTTGCAATAAGATGAAATGGAGTACGGCCAGTCTCTGCAAATGCAGCTATCCAAAACATCAAAAATGCTACAGGTTGGGATAATATTATCCAACCATTTTCTATTTGGTAATTATTAAAGTCTATTAACGATAAAGAGCCAACCAACATAATTGGAGCAAGTATTGACAACCCTGCTACAACTTCATAGGAGATAAATACAACAGCACTTCTTGCAGCTGAAAGTAATGAAAACTTATTTGCAGATGCCATACCACCAAGAAGTGGACCGTAAAGACCAATACCCATAACTCCTAAAATATATAAAATACCTATATTGATATCTGCAATTATTGGATGAACTTCATATCCAAAGAGTGTAAAAGATGGTAAAAAAGGAATTGCAGCAGCAGCTATAAATGCAGTAGAAACTGTAATAACTGGTGCTATTTTAAATATAGGACTAACTACATTAGTTGGGATAATATCTTCTTTTGTAAAAAGTTTTATTGCATCAGCTCCAAACTGTAACATTCCATAAGGACCAACATTCATTGGTCCAAGTCTTCTTTGCATAAACGCAAGAACTTTTCTTTCAAAATATGTACCAATACCAGCAAGAGCTGAAAATACAAGTAAAATTACAACTATTTTAATAACAGTTTCAATTAAATATGCTGTTTCCATATATTACACCTTTTGTATCGAAGCTGTTGTAAAGCGATATGAGCTAAACAATGCTTCTGAATTTATTTTAAAATCAAATGTTGGAAGAAGTATGATATCTCCAAGAATTTTATTATCACTTACGATATTAGCAACAAGTTCGCCATTTTGGCTTTTCACTCTCACACTATCTCCTTCATTAAAATCAGATTTACTTAAAAATTCTTCACTCATATAAACACCACTAATTTCATCTAAATTAGTTGTTTTATTTGTAAAATCACTAAATTGTCTTACTGGATTTGCTAAATAAATCAAAGTACCACTTAAAATTGTATCATCAAACTTATCTACTGACTCATCGCCATTTACATTTACGCTTATATTATTTAAAACATACCCGCGATGTTCACTACCATCATTATCATAATGATTTGGTAAATCATCAAAATTCTTAGCTTCAAAGCCAGATTCTAATGGAAGTTGCACTGTATAATCGATTGTATTTTTAGCCTTAAGTCCAAAAGCATTTGCTATATCATTAAGCTCATAACCTTTATAACCAATAGCAGCATTTGTAGGGTTTACTCTTTTATTTATACTAGTTAAAGTTCCTTCTTGCTGATTAATTGCAGGCATATCTAAATCGCATTCGCTCCCATTACCTAAAGCAGATAAAGTAAAGTCACCATTAGTGTTATATCCAACTGTAAAAGAACCTTTTTCATCATCAAGCTCACAAATTAGTGCAACACCAAGTGAGTTTGTAAGTGTTGGTATCATAGTGATTTCAAATTCACTATATTTTTCAATTAGTCCAAGCAAGCGAGCAAGATTTTTAGAGTTTGGATGAGTATATAAATCTGGTCCTGCTATTAGTGCAAAAGTATCTTTCTTTTTAAGATTTTTCTCTAGTGCTTCCATAAAATTATCAGCAACACCTAAAATACTTAAAAGAGCGTTATCATCTACAACTACCTCTTTAGATACTTTTTTAGGAACTATTTTAGATTTTTCTACCTCAATTTCTTCTTCTTCACCAGTCTCTTCATTAACTTTCATCTCTTTAACCATCTCGATTACTTTTTCTTTAATGGTTTCAGTTACAGTTATAGTTTTTTCTGAGTGAAAAGATGCTAAATACTCAACGACATCTGATGGAAGTTTTTCTTTATCTCCAAACAGATCAAGAATAAGATAAAGAGCTGCCTCTTCTTGAAGTGGTGCATGTTGTATCGTTATAATGCTCTTAGCAAGATTTTCAATAATGGGATCTTTTACAGGATGAAAATATAATCCTGCACCTTTGTTTACTGTCATTGAGTTATTTAGTGAATATCTTGCATTTGGATTATCACTTTTTATAGCTGTTCCAACTGAGATAACAAAGTTTGAATTATGAGTATTTTGTAAATTATTACCATAAAGTTTAGTTCCACTTATCTCACTATAATCATTTAAAAAAGTTTGAAATGCTTTTGCTTCGGTATTTACAAGTTTAAGTCCTAACTCAATTTTGAGTTTTTGAAGGATTAAAGCTTCTTCATTTGTAATAGTTGAAGTAAACTCTATAGTATCAGCTTTTTTAAATGCAGCTATAGCATTTGCAAATGCAACTTCATCTTTACTTTGTACTTCATTTTGATAATCAAATCCATATCTACCAGCACCACAAAGAGATACATAACTCCACTCGTTCATAACACGATATATTTTTTCACTTGTGTCAGAAATACTTGTATGTTTAACATCATAAGAGATTTGACATCCAGCTGAACAGTGTCCACATGTTGCAGGAATTTGAGTAAGTTCCCATGCATTCGTTTTATAAATAAAGTGAGTATCAACCAAAGCTCCAACAGGACAAACCGCCGCACATTCTCCACAAGATGTACAATCAAGCATCTCTTCGCCACTTGTTAAGCCAATAACTGATTTATTTAATTTATTCCACATTGCGTAAGCATCTTTTGGCATACTTGCTTTATAATCAGGATCAAGTGCTTCTGCGCCTCTTGGAATAGTTTTTAAAGAGTTATCACCAATCATATCTTTACAAGCAGTTACACATCTTTCACAAACTATACATAGACCCGGGTTATAGTGTAAATGACCCCAATCTATATCTTCTCTATTTACATCAGGTACTGCGTAATTTTGAGAATCAATTGCTAAGTCCAGTGTATAGTTTTGAAGTTCACACTCTCCTGATTGATCACAAACACCACATTGAAGAGGATGATTTACATCATATACTTCCATAATAGCACGACGCTCTTTTTCAATATTTTGGGTTGAAGTTGTAACTTGCATACCATCTTTACTTTTAGCATTACAAGAATAAACCTGCTTTCCATCTGCCTCAACAAGACATATACGACAAGCTAATGTTGGACTACACCTTGTTAAATAACAAATTGCCGGTATATAGATATCATTAGCACGAGCAGCATTAAGTATGTACTCACCCTCTTGCGTCTCTATATCTTTACCATCAATATTTATAGTAATTTTACTCATTGGACTACTCTCACTATTTTGGATTTATCAAATCTATATCTGTTAGCATCTATCCCTATATCATATGTTGGATTTAATGCTATTGTTCCTTTAAGTTCACTATCTAATTTAAACTCTCTTTGAATTTTAATATTACCAAATGATAATTCAATCATATCACCGTCTGAGATTCTTGCTGCTACACAAAATTGAGCTGAGCCTCTTAAAAAATTATCCTTTTCTAATTGCTTAGTTTCATTTGTATGCGCATTAAATTGAAGAACTGGGTCACAATGGTAAACAATTGTTCCATTATACTCAGGAAGATCGTCTAATTTATCAAGTTTACCATTAGCCTCACAAACAACTTCATCAAGAATATAGCCACGAATATCTTCACCCATTTTTGCTAAATAATTTTCTAAATCATCAAATAATACTGATTTAAAACCTGTATCTTGATTTAACTCTTTAGTGTAATCAATAGTGTTGTCTTTCTTGATTCCCAAAGCATTTGCAATATTGTTTAATGTATATCCATTAAATTTAAGAGCAACATTAGTTGGAAGAACTCTGTTGTCTATATTTACAACACTTCCCTCTTGTTGGTTAAGTGCTGGCACAGCTAGGTCTGATCCCTCTAAAGAAGAGATTACAAATGAACCATTAGCGTTATATCCAACAACATTTTCTAAATCTTCATCTTTATCAAGAGTATTAATAAGTGAGACTCCAAGTGTATTTATTTCACGAGGAACAATTACTACGCAGAAGTTACTATATTTTTCAATTAGTGCAGCTAATTTTGCTATATTTGCTGAACACTCATGGGCAATAACATCATTACCAATAATGAGTACACGATTTTTACTTCTAGCGAATGATTTCATCATATCTTCTAATTCTTCATCACCAATATTTGTCTCAGCATAAATATAACCTAAGTCTAAATCATCAAAAAAAGCCTTCTCACTTTCATCTAAATCAGCATCTGCTAAAATAGCATGAGCTAAAACGGCCATAACACCCTCTTCTGTTCCCACTTCATACTTCATAAACTGTGTTATAACATTTTGCATTAAAACATCTTCCATAGGATGAGCATAAACTATTTTTGCTCCATTATGTCTAGCAGCGGTTGTTAAAGCATATCTTACACCTGGATTATCAGTTGCTATTCTACTTCCAATAATTATGGCAGCATCAGCTTGTTTAATTGCTTCAAGTGAACCACTATGGTGGAGTTTCCCGCTAACAGAGCTATATGCTTTCATAAACTCTGCAAATTTTCTTGCATCATCATTAAAAAGTTTAATACCTAATCTATCTTTTATTAATTCTAATATATGAGCTTCTTCATTTGTAATAATTGAAGAAAATCTAATTGCCTCAGCATTTTTAATAGAAGAAATTGCTTTATCAAAAGCGTCACTGTTTTTAGGTGCGCTATTATCAAAGTCATAACCAAAGCGACCAGCACCACAAAGTGATGAAAATTCAAAATTATTTTTTACTCTATAAATTTCATCCATACCATTTACCCCTGTGTGTTTAGTTTCGTACTCTAGTGGACATCCAGCTGAACAGTGAGCACATGTTGCAGGAACACGACTTAATTCCCAAGCATTTGCACTATACTCAAAATCGGAACTAACTAGTGCTCCAACTGGGCAAACTGCAATACATTCTCCACAAAATGTACAATCAAGATAATCAGCATCTTTTGGAACGATTATTGAAGAATATCCACCAACTTTTATTTCAATAGCATCATCACCAATATTTTCATTACAAACATGTACACATTTTTCACAAAGTATACAAAGAGATGGGTTATAATTAATAAGTCCCCAATTTTGTCTATCTCTTGATATATCACGTGTTGAAAAATTTTGTTTTTCTATATTAAATTCTAAAGTTTTATTTTGTAAATCACACTCTCCAGATTTATCACAAACACCACACTCTAATGGATGATTAACATCATAGAGCTTCATAATATTTACTCTTTCATTCTCTAGTGCTACTGAGTTTGTTGTTATTTCAGCACCTTCAACTGCAGGAGTATTACAACTTAAAATAAAACCATCAACACCTTGGACTTCAACAACACACATACGACATGATCCACATGGAGTAGTTTTTGAGATATAACACATAGTAGGAATATAAATATCATTTCTACGAGCAGCTGTTAAAATTGTTTCACCCTTGTTGGCTTCTAAGGAGATACCATTAATTTTAAAATTAATCATCTTTGCCTCCCACTTTTAAGTTGCTACCATAGCAATATAATAACAACGCATACAGCGTTCAGCTTCACTCATAGCTTCTTCTTGAGTAAAACCTAAATTAACTTCTTTATTGTTAGTTTTACGAATATCAACATCAATAACTTCACTATGTTGTCTTAATACACCTGGCATCCAACCAGTAATTTTTTCTTTTTTATTATAAACTTTTAATTTTTTAAGATGATCTTCCATAATTTCATCATCACTTAAAGTTATTTCTCCTGTATGAATATATCTACTCATAACAGAAGCCGCACGTCTAGCTTGTCCAACTGCATTAACAATTGTCATAGGACCATATTCACAATCTCCAGCAGCAAAGATACCTTTTCTTGATGTCATATAGTCTTTACCATTTGTTTGAATGGTTCCCCAAGATGTCATATCAAGCTCCCACTCTTGGGGTAAAAGCTTTAAATCAGCTGACTGAGAAACTGCTGGAATCAAATAATCGACTTCCATATTAAAACCAGCTCCTTCAATAAGAACTAATTTCGCACGACCACCATCAGGATCAGGTACAAGTTCAAACATATCAAAATCAAGTGACTTAATAACACCATCTTCATCAATAATCTTATTAACAGCAGAGTGAAAAATAAACTCTACTCCCTCTTCTACAGCTTCATGATACTCTTCGTAGGTAGTATTACGAATAATTGTTTTCTCATCACGACGATAAATCATAATCACTTTTTTAGCACCCGCACGGATAGAACAACGAACAACATCCATAGATGTAAATCCACCACCAACACAAACAACTGTTTTGCCTGTTAAATCAACAGGTGAACCAATTCCGTACTTATCCCAAAGATTAATTTGATCAAGCATCTCAATAGAAGACCAATAACCATCTAGTTCAGGATTTTCATTATCACAACGAACTTTTTTACTTATTCTAGTTCCTGTTGCAACCATAACGGCGTCATATTCTTCTTCAAATTTTCTCATATCATCAGGTTTGACTTTAAAATTAATTATAAAATTAACACCCATATCTTTAACACATTCTATATCTTGGTTATATTTATCAATAGGCATTCTATATTCTGGAACACCGACTGCAACTTCACCACCAAGAACTGGAAGTTCTTCATAAACATCAATTTCAACACCATCAGCAGCTAAATAATAAGCAGCAGTTAAACCAGCAGGACCAGCACCAATTATTGCAACTCTTTTTCCATTACTAGGTTTTTTCTCCTTAGGGTGAAAAAAATCAAATTTATGGTCAGTTTCCCAATCAGCACCCAGTCTCTTAAGTGACATAATTGATATAGGTTCATCAAGGTTTGAACGACGACAAGCATCTTCACATGGATGAGGACAAACACGACCACAAACATGAGCTAATGGCATTGTTTGGCGAGTTGCTTTAAGAGAATTGTCCATTCTTAAGTCTCTAACACCCTCTATATATCCAGGAATATCAACATCAGCTGGACATGCATCAGAGCATGGGGATGTTATTTTTGCGATATAGCCAATCTCATCATCATAATGTTTAGATTTTTTTTGTTCGTTTATACACTCCATAAAAGTGTCTTCAAAATATGTCATTAAGTCTAATATAGGATTTGGAACTGTTTTTCCAATCTCACATTTTGAAGTGACTTTCATACTCTTGCCAATCTCTTTTAAATGATCCATATCTGCGATAGAGCCTTCACCACGAGCAATTTTATCTAGCTGATCATATAAAATTTGTCCGCCCCATCTACCAGGTGCACATCTTCCACATGCTTCAGAATACTCCTGATACTGAGCAGCATACTCCATAGCTAAGCGAATAACATCTACATTTTTATCAAATAGAGCAACGCCATCCCAACCAATAAAGGCTTTGGAATCACGATGATCATCATACTGTGCTGGTAGATTATATGCTGATTCTTCCCACTCATCTTCTGGTTTGCTGATATTATTTATCAGCTCACCATTCCAAGTAGAAAAATATACTTTACTCAAATTGCATTCCTATTTTTTAGCTACGATAGTCCAATCGACTTCGTTAAATTTTAAAGAGTTCATTAGCTCATATCCACACTCTTTTACTAAATCAGCAGATCTTTGAATTGGAGTAAAATCTCCAATTTCAAATAAAAAGATTGCAACTTCATCAGCTTTATGAGCTACTAAAATCTCTTTCATTCTAGGTTCAAACTCATTTTTTAATTTTCTTAAATCATATCTTTTCATATCTGTCTCCTTGAATCTGAACAAGTCCATCTTCAATTCCTCTCACTAAAGTTTCATCTTCGATGAAAGAAAAATTATTAATTTTTTGCATTATCTGTCAACCTCACCAAACACAATATTTGTAGTACCAATAATAGAAACAACATCTGGAATATAGTAACCAGGTAAAAGGTCAGTTAAAATTCCTGTATGCCAAAAAGATGGTGCACGAACCTTTAGTCTATATGGATATGGTCCACCTTGAGAGTTAATATAATACCCAAGCTCACCTTTTGGTGATTCAGTTGCAATATAAACCTCTCCAACAGGTGGTCTCATCCCTTGAGTTACAAGAACAAAATGTTGCATAAGTGAATAATTTTGAGTCATAATATCTAACTTAGGAGCTGAAACATACTTAGGTGCGTGTGCCATTAATTCTGTTTGATTGTTTTCAACACACTCTTGATACATATCTATAGTTTGATAAAGAATCTTAGCAGACTCTCTCATCTCTTCCATATATATACGATAACGAGCAAAATTATCACCTTTATCAGACCATGGAACATTAAATTCTACTTCATCATAAAGTTCATATGGTTCCTCTTTACGAATATCCCATTTTACACCTGATGCTCTAAGCATTGGACCTGTACATCCCCATGATAGTGCCATATCAGTTGAAATTACACCTACCTCTTCCATCCTCATAAGCCAAATACGGTTTTTATCAAGTAAATCTTCATAATCTTTAATATTTTGAGGTAATTTATCTAAAAATACTCTAAGTTGAGCTATAAAACTATCTTGAATATCTAATGGAACTCCACCTATACGAATAGCTGAGTGTGTAAGTCTAGCTCCACAATAACCTTCAATAATATCCATAAGATATTCTCTTTCACGAAATGCAAAAAGAAATACTGTCATTGCACCAATATCAAGTGCTGTTGTTGCTAGCCAAAATAAGTGAGACATTAAACGATTAATCTCTAAAAGCATCATACGAATCACTTTAGCACGGCGAGGAACTTCTACATCTATAAGTTTTTCAACTGCTAGTGCAAAACCATAGTTGTTTGAAGATGAAGCAATATAGTCCATACGGTCTGTTGTGGGCATGAATTCATTATAAATCATGTTTTCAGCCATTTTCTCCATTCCACGATGAAGATATCCAATATCTGGATGAGCTTTTACAATTTGCTCTTGTTGAAGATGAAGCATTAAACGAAGCTGACCATGGGCAGATGGATGCTGAGGACCAAAGTTTAATATAAGCTCATTGTCTTCTCTATCAAAAGTGATATTTTCAAAAAATGGATTTAATCTATTTTTTACTTGTGCCATATTTTCACCACCTTATCTTTGGGGATCGTCAATAACGACCGAATCTTTTTTATTTAATTTTTTAATTAAGAAAACACCACCCTCTTCTTGGTAGCTTTGTTCATTTTTAGGCTCATTTCCAGTAATTTTTGTCCCCTTTGGTACTTCATGACCAAGACGAGCAAATCTTTGAGAATCATAACGATCAACTTTTGCAGTATCACGAAGTTCTGGCCCAATAATATCTCTTGCTTCTTTTCCATAAATTTTATCTACTTCATACCATGCAGCAAACTCATCACCTTGAAGTGGGTAAGTTTTAAGGAGAGGAAAACCTTGCCAATCATAAGGCATAAGAATTCTTTTCATAAATGGATGAGCATTAGCTTCTATACCAAACATATCAAACATCTCACGCTCTGACCAATCAGCACTACGGAAAAGTTTTTCAACAGAATTTACAGCTTGATCTTTATCAATAAACATCTTTACACGAATACGTTTGCGTTTATTCATGCTTAGCATCTGATAAAAAACTTCAAATTTATTCTCTTTTGCAAGCCAGTCAATAGCGCTTAATTCTGAAAGCTGGGTATATTCAAGCTCATTTTTCATAAGTTCTAATACTTTATAATTATCTTCTGGTTGAATAAAAACAACCATCTGCTCAACTTGAATATAAGCTTCACTAACTTCAAACTTCGCTTTAATAGCCTCTAAATCTTTAGTAAAAACTTCATCATTTTCTACAGGAAATTTAGGTACTTGAGGAGAAACAAAAAATCTATCTGTGTAGTATGATTTTTTCTGTACATCATCTTTTGGAGTATATGCTCTCATTACATTAGCCTTTTTGCTTTTTGTGCACGTGATGCACTATTAGCACGAATTTTTTTCTGCAATAACATAACACCATATTGAAGTGTTTCAGGACGAGGTGCACAACCCGGAAGATATAAATCAACAGGAATAAGTCTATCTACACCCTGAACTGTAGAATATGTATTAAACATACCGCCAGTATTAGCACATGAACCCATAGATATAACCCATTTAGGTTCAGTCATTTGATCATAAAGTCTTTTAATAAACTCAGCATGTTTTTTTGTAAGGGTTCCTGCTACAATCATAACATCAGCTTGACGCGGAGAAGCTCTAAAAATAGTTCCAAAACGGTCAAAGTCATATCTTGAAGCACCAGATGCCATCATCTCAATACCACAACAAGCAAGACCGTAAGTTAATGCCCAGATTGAGTTAGAACGACCCCAATTTACAATCTTATCAATACTTGTAAGTGCAACAGGTAAGCCACCATCTTTTGTATAATTTACTTTATGTTGTGCCATTCAAGCGCTCCTTTTTTCCATGCATATATAAAACCAATAGTTAATAATAAAATAAACATTAACATCTCAGCAAAACCAAACCATCCAAGTAGTTTAAAATTAACTGCCCACGGGAACATAAAAACAATCTCTACATCAAATAGTAAAAAAAGTAATGCAAAGAGATAAAATTGAGGAGAGATTCTATTTGGTTGTTTAGTAATTTCTGGTCCACATTCATAGACTGATAACTTTATTTTTTCATTTTCTTTAGCCGCTAAAGCACGACTAATTAAGCGAGCTATTGCTGTTGTTGCCATAAATGCACCAAATGTTACAATAAAAAGTACAAATACACCAAAATATGGATTTGCAGTATTAATATGTTCCATATAATCTACCTTGTTAATTATTATTGTTTTTAAACACTCAAAGATAGCAGTTATTTAACTGAAATATTTTTAAATATTTTTACAAAAACAGTTGATTGGATTATAACCAAAAGAGTATTAAATGAAAGAAAATGATTAAATTATAAGTGATTACTGTTACTAAATTCTACACAACTTTTTTCAATATTATAAAAAATGTGTAGAATGGTAATAGATTATATAAAAATATTATTTACTTGCTTCAGCGTGGGAACAAATTTGATAAAAATATTATTTATTCAAAAATCCCATAGATTTTTCACTATCGAAATTAGCGTCTTTTTCTCTTTTTATCTCTTGTTCAAAATCTTTTATTTTAAAAAGTGGCTTATCTTTTACTGCAACTTTATATGCTGTATTTTTTATAATCAAGTTAATTTGTCCACCAGTTAGTGAGTGGTTACAAAGAGTTTCTACATCAAAATTTTTCTCATATGGAGCATCAGCTGGAAGCATTTTTTTCCATAACTCTATTCTTTGCTCTTTGTTTGGTTTTTTAAATTCTATCTTATAATTAAATCTTCTTGAGAATGCTTTGTCTATATTTTCAAGAAGATTAGTAGTAGCTATTAACATCCCTCTAAAGTTTTCAATCTGCTCTAAAAATATATTTTGCATCTGGTTATGCATTTGATCTGCACCAGTTATGGTACCACTTGAACGTGCACCCAAAAATTGATCTGCTTCATTTAAAAGTAAAATTGGCTCCGATTTTGTTTTTTCACAAAGCTCATAAAATGTATCAAATATTTTACGAACATTTTTTTCACTCTCCCCTACATACATAGAGAGAATTTTTGAACAGTCAAACGCAAGTACTTGTCTCTTAAGTGATTTTGCAAGTGAGTAAGCAGTCATAGTTTTACCTGTTCCTGCCGCTCCATAAAAAATAATTCTAGCATCAATACCACTTTTTTTATCTTTTACACCCCACTGAACTAGTCTTCCTATAACTTCTTTATCAACTTGTCTCATGAGATTATCTAATGTTTCTTGTGTCTCATTCGCTAAAATTACATCTTCTAAAGATGTTTCTGGTTCTACAAGCTCAAAGATATCTTGTTCATCTATTAATGCATTTAGTTTTAATCTACGAACCTTTTTATTTTTTTGTGGATGAATTATATTTTGAAGCACATCATCTATGATAAAAAATGCACGAGAGATTCCACCAAATGGATTAAGCATCTCCTCATAATCAATAATTCCTGCATTAATGAGATTTGAGCCATCTTCTAACAGTGAACGATTTTTAATACGCTCATACTCATCTAAAGATATCAATTCTATAAGGTTGTTCATTTCACGAAGAGAAGCATCTGTTGCACTATACTCCTCACGAAGAAGTGCTAAAAAAATAATTTGTTCTTTTGAATCTATTTTTTTTTGTTTAAAAAATTTATCTAAAACAAGCTTTTCTGAGGTTTGTTCAACTCTTTCTTGAATACGATTTTCTAAAAGTTGTAGTTTATGTTGAGTTCTATCAATCCCTAAAGAGTGTTCATGAACATTTTGACGAATCGTACTCATTTTTTGATAAAGCTCTATTCTAAAAAATTGATCTTGAAGATACTCAAGATGATCTGAATATGGTTTAATATCTGGTAAATCACTCTCAAGAGTTCCTTCTTGTAAAAGTTTTAACATTGATGGGGATAAACCAACAGCACTATTTAAAAGCTCTAATGGAGTAACCTCAGATATTTTAATAGGTGTGAAGCTTTGTTGAAGCAACCAACCGAGCTCTAAAAGTATTTTAACCTCTTGTAGATGATTTACTATCTCATACTTTTTATCCCCGTATAATTCTTGAAGTATGTCTAAAATCATTACATCATCTTCACCTTGCATATATTTTTTTATTAAGGCTTGGAGTATTAAAGCTTCAGATTTACGACATTTAAGCTGTGGGTAAATTAAAGCGTTTTCAATATTTTTTGTTTCTAAAAAATCTATTAATGTTTTCAAATATATCCTTAAATTTTACCACTAACTATTATTTTATAAAAGCAATTTTACAATAAAAAACTTAATACCTCAACTTTTGCATACAAAATTCAAAATATATTTATTTAATCCTACTGCATGTCAAGCTTTCTTCTTTATCTCTTTATTTTTAGAATCTTTCATAGTTTTATCATCTGTTTCTATATAGTCATTCCTGAAAAACTAACAAAATCCCTATAATTAGAGTTTTAAAAGTATAATTTATATATAATTTCAACCAATAAAGGTTCATAAAGAGCCTAACTCTTGATTGAAATGGACTAAAAATATGCTCAAAACACCTCCAAAAAGCAACAACTAAATTTATTTCACCTTCCACTCTCTAATATACTTGATATGAATGATTCATTTATAACATTAGCAAATATGATTGATTGGAAAACATTTGAAGATTCGTTTAAAAAATACTACTTAGAAGATGGAAGACCAGTTAAACCAATAGGATTAATGGTAAGAATATTTCTACTAAAACAATTAGAAAATCTTAGCGATGAAAATGTAGTATTACAATGGAAGCGTAATCCATACTATCAATATTTCTGTGGATTGGAAGAGTTGTAAATAGTTGAGCCTTGCCATGCTACAGATTTAGTTTACTTTCGTAAGCGTATAGGTATAGAGGGAATGAAAATCATATTTAATATGAGTGTATCACTCCACAAAGGCTTTATAGGTGATGAGATGAATCTACTTTTAGATGCTAAGAAATTAACTTCATTCAGCTCATTATTCTAGTGAGGTTGGTACTTCTATCTACTGCTTTATTACAACAGAGGGATAAAGACAGACAAATTAGATTGTGGTAAAATTAGTTAATTTAGAATTACTATACTAGTTTGAAGATGGTTTTTCAGGATTGATTATTTATGAGCTTTAATGCTTAACTTAAGTCTGTAAATTTATGACATTTATGTGGGAGAGTTGAGGTAACACTACAAAGAGTATAAAAGCTCAATTTCTTCTTTCCAAATACTACTATCTATGGTTTCTAATATCAAAGGGATATTATCCATTCTATCATCATTCATAATGTATCTAAATGTATCAAGCCCTATAAAACCTTTGCCAATAGAATCATGTCTATCAACTCGAGAAGCTAGCTCTTTTTTAGAATCATTTATATGCATACCCATCAAGTACTTAAAACCAACAATTCTCTCAAATTCATCCCAAGTTTTATCATAAACCTCTTTTGTTCGTATATCATACCCAGCTGTAAACATATGACAAGTATCTATGCAAACTCCAACACGAGATTTATCTTCAACTTTATCTATAATATGTGCTAAATGCTCAAACTTAAACCCAAGATTACTTCCTTGTCCTGCTGTGTTTTCAAGTACTGCACTTACCTCACTTGTTCTATCAAGTGCAATATTGATTGATTCTGCTATTTTATCAAGACACTCATCTTCACTTATCTCTTTTAAATGGCTCCCTGGGTGAAAATTTAACTTATCTAATCCTAAAAGTTTACATCTCTCAAGCTCATCTATAAAAGCCATTCTACTTTTGATAAGTTTTTGTTCATCTGGATGGCCAAGATTTATAAGATATGAATCATGTGGCAGTATATGACAAGGCAAAATTTTACTATCTTCAAGTGCTTTTTTAAATTTATCTATTACCTTGAAATCTAATGGTTTTGCTTCCCATCTTTTTTGATTTTTTGTAAAAAGTGCAAATGCTTTCGCACCAATTTTTTGAGCATTATAAATGGCATTAAAAACTCCACCACTTGCAGAACAATGTGCTCCTACAAATTTTTTATTCAATGTTTTTCCTTAACTCTGTATTTTTTATCTTAAAAATTATTCTATTTTTTCTATCTTTAAAGTAAGTTATGTTTTGGGTAACTTTATATAAAATATCTACATATTCATTTTTAATATTTTGTTTGAAGCCATCTGGATTTTTTTGTATGTTTTTTCCATCATAAATGGCTCTTGCTAAAAGTATATTTTGAAGTGTATCATCAGGGTATGAAAAATGTAAATACTCCTCATTAAATCCTCTTTTACTCATACATCCATCTTTAACACAAATTAAATGATTTATAGAAATTTTATCTACAACTTTACCAGCAATAAAAAGTTCTAACTCTATTCTTTTATCACTACTTCTTATATATCCAAGATCTGCGAATTTAATTTTTGGCGATTTAATTATGATAATTTTACTCTCTGTCTTTTCATAGTTTCTAACACTACAAGAAGAAAAAATAAGCATAAAGATTAATGGTATATACTTCATGAGAGAAATTATAGCGGTAATTTATAGTTTTTTTATTAAATTTTTAAGTTGCTGTAGCTCTGTTAACGCGTAACAGTTCTCATACGAGAAATAATGTGATCTGCATCATCACCCAGTTGTTCTTGTGCTATAGAATAAATCATTTGCTCTTCTTTCATGTTATGTTGTTGCATTAAAATCATAAGTGTTTCAGATAAACCAAAAAACTTGTCGTTATCACTAGACTCAATTGCCTTTTGCATACTAGATAAAAGCTTTCTCATTTGCTCATGCTCCATCACCATAACTTGAGTAGGACCTTGACTCATTCCAGTTTTTTGCTCAAACATTGGAAAAAGAACCATCTCTTCCATTTTAAAATGGTTTGTTAAAGAATCATAAAATTTTTCAAATTTTTCTAAAGCTTTATCTTGCTTAGAAGCAACTGCTTCTTCCATTTGTGCAAAAAATTCATCACATTCTTCATGGTCTTGACTCATAAATTCTTTAATATTTGACATTTTTTATCCTAGTGTAATTTTAATGAGATAGTAGCCTTTTTCAAAAAATAAATAGTTGATAATTATCAAGATTTATTTTATGACAATTTGCAATAATATTTAAACGATATGATTTTTTTGAGTTTATGATTACAGTGTTCCAGAATAATTACTCATACAGGACAAGTCATCATTTGAGGGAAAACTTTAGCAAAAATTTCTAAATTTTCTCACTTAATAAAATTACCCAAATAATTCCATAACTTTGCCGACACCTCTAAGCTTATAAGAAACTCATCTTTTTTTGAATCCAGAAGCACCAAATTAGGCTATAAAATCATTTATTATTTTTTTGACTCCATCCTTAGTAAATTTTACACTTTTTGTGCATAATCCATGATTTTTAGAC
>JAKISR010000082.1 GCA_021648465.1 Sulfurimonas sp.
AATGGATAGAAGCTAAAAATGATTGGAGTAAACTTAAAAAAATATATCCCCTTTATGTAGAAATATCACCATATGGTGGCTGTAATCATAGATGTACTTTTTGTGCTTTAGACTATATGGGTTATGAAAATATAGGTTTAGAGTTTGATGTTTTAAAAGCTACATTAACAAATATGGCAAAAAATGGTGTAAAGAGCGTGATGTTTGCAGGAGAGGGGGAGCCACTTCTTTTTAAAGATTTGGATTTTATTGTAAAACATTGTAAAAAGTTAGGTATTGACACAGCGCTTACAACAAATTTTGTCCCATTAAATAAAAATAATGTACAAAGATTCATAGAGAGTTGTTCGTGGATAAAAGTTAGTCTAAATGCAGGCACTGCAAAAACATACTCCCAAATACACCAAACAAAAGAGATAGATTTTCACAGAGTTATGAGTAATTTAGAGTACGCACTAAAGCATAGAGATGAAAATGCTCTAAAATGTACAATAGGTGTTCAGATGCTTCTGCTTGGAGAAAATAAAAGTGAAGCTGTTATTCTTGCTAAAAAATGTAAGCAGTTGGGTGTCGATTATTTAGTAATTAAACCATATTCTCAGCATCTTTCAAGCAATACACATAGATACGAAGAAATAGACTATTCTAAAATGATGGATATTCAAGAAGAACTTGAAGAATTTAATTGTGAAGAATTTAATGTAATATTTCGTGCTAATACAATGAAGAAATATATAGTTAAACAACAAAATTATGATAAATGTCATTCAACACCATTTTTTTGGGGTTATATCGCTGCGGATGGAAAAGTGTTTGGATGCAGTGCTTATCTTGGTAAAGATGAGTTTTGTTATGGAAATATTTATGATAATAGTTTCGAGGAGATTTGGGAAGGTCAAAAAAGAGAAGAATCTTATAAATATATTCAAAATGAACTTGATATTAAAAACTGTAGAGTAAATTGTAGGATGGATGAGGTAAATCGCTATTTGTGGCGACTTAAAAATCCACAAGACCATGATAATTTTATATAAAGGGAGTTAATGAAAGCAATAGTAACAGGCGGTGCTGGTTTTATAGGCTCACATATGGTTGATTTGTTAGTATCAAACAATTATGAAGTATTAGTTATTGATAATTTAGCAAATGGACGCTTAGATAATATTGAGCAGCATAAAGGTAAAATAGAGTTTGTTCAAGTAGATATAGGAGATTATAACTCAGAGATAGATAGTTATTTTGAAGATGTTGACTATGTTTTTCATTATGCTGCATTAGCTGATATAGTCCCATCAATAAACAATCCTATCAAATACCATAAAGCAAATGTAGATGGTACTATCAGAGTTTTAGAAGCTGCAAAAAAAAGTAAAAATCTTAAAAAATTTGTATATGCAGCTTCAAGCTCATGTTATGGAATCCCTGAGATTTATCCAACACCAGAGTCAAGTCCTATAGCTCCTGAATATCCATATGCTCATACAAAAACTGTTGGCGAGCAGTATGTGATGCATTGGGGGCAACTATATGATATGCCAGTAGTGTCTATGAGATTTTTTAATGTTTATGGAGTTAGGCATAGAACAAGTGGAACTTATGGTGCAGTTTTTGGAGTATTTTTAGCACAGCTTTTAAACAATAAACCATTAACAATAGTAGGTAATGGCAAACAAACAAGAGATTTTACTTATGTTACAGATATAGTTGAAGCTTGCTATATAGCATCTCAAAGTGATATAACAAATGAGATATTTAACGTTGGAAGTGATAACACTTATAGTATTAATTATCTAGTTGAGTTACTTGGTGGAGAAAAAATATATATTGCTAAAAGACCAGGTGAACCTGACTCAACTTATGCAGATATAACTAAGATAAAAAAAGTCCTTGGTTGGAGTCCAAAAGTTAGTTTTGAAGATGGTGTAAAAATTATGCTTGAAAATATAGAACAATGGCGAGAAGCACCTGTATGGGATGAAGATTCTATTAAAGATGCAACAAAAGAATGGTTTGAGTGTTTGGGTAAAAAATAATGGCTTTAAATTGTTATGAAATAAATAAAATAAATAAAAATATAAAAGAAATTTTGCAAAATAATAAATCTTGTAAAATATTATCACTTGGTTATCCTGATATTTTGATAACTAAAGAACAAATGTCAAAATTAATTATAGATGCAGATGTGGATAAGATTGAAATCAGAAAAGATTCTATAGACGTTGCCGCCACTCATAAAATGGAAGATTTAGCATATTGGTGTTGTGAATCATATTCTCTTTTTAAAATACTTGGCGCCAATCTTACAGTTATGGATTTTACTGATTGGACAGGAAAAGAAGAAGTTGTGGATTTAAACTATCCTGTAGATGAAAAATATTATGAACTCTATGACATAGTTATAGACCCCGGAACTACGGAACATATATTTAATATAGCTCAAGCAATGATTAGTATTTTACAAATAACAAAAACAGATGGTTTTATTTATCATCAAACACCACTTAATTTGATAAATCATGGATTTTATAATTTTTCACCTACACTATATAAAGATTTTTATGAAGATAATGGAGCAATATTATTAAATTGCAATCAATTACAAAGTAATTGCAATGAAGAAGATATCGCTTTAGAATTAAGAGAAACTTTTTATTTGAATGCAGGAGGCTGCAATTCGGTTTTCATTAAAAAACTAGAGCATAGAATAGATTATATTTATCCGGTGCAAGGCAAATATAGAAATAGCTTTAATAATAAACAAAAATTAGATAATATTAAAATTAAATATAAAGATTATAAAAAAATAATTTTACTTCCATATAATGCTCATTCAAAGTTTTTTAAAGTTTTTTTTAATGATAAAGAGATAATAATATTGGATGATAATATATTATTAAAAAAATATTTAGATATAAAACCAATTTCACAAATAAATGAAGTGGATTTTGATATTATTTTAATAACTAGTATTACTTTTGAAAAGAAAATTAGAGATAAATTAATTTCGCTGGGAATTGATAACAAAAAAATATTTTTGCAGGTATGACAATGAGTATTACCAAATTAAATTCAAATAATATACGAAAAAAAACCATAGATTTTTCTTGCAAAAGTGGAGCTGGACATTTGGCACCTTCACTTTCATGTGTAGAGATTTTAACAACTCTTTTTCGTGATTTTTTAAATTATAATACAAACGATGCTAAAGATAACTCTAGAGATAGATTGATTTTTTCTAAGGGTCACGGAGCTTATGCTTATTATGTGATTTTAAATGAGCTTGGATTTTTGCCAAAAGAAGAGTTAGATAGTTTTTATAATGGTGCAAGTATAAAAGGGTGTTTAACTCAAAATTTAGATTATATGATAGAGGCATCAACTGGTTCTCTTGGACATGGACTACCAATATCTGTTGGCATTGCACAAGCTTTTAAGATGCAAAATAAAACACAAAAAGTTGTTTGTATAGTTGGAGATGGGGAGATGCAAGAGGGAAGTAACTTTGAAGCTTTAGCTCTTGCATATAGATTTAAGCTCGATAACCTTCTTCTAATAGTTGATGCAAATAATCTTCAAGCGATGGATAGAGTAGCAGATATAGGTTTGGATAATGATAGGCTTTCTCGTGTACTAAATGCTTATACTGATAATTTTAGTAGAGTTGATGGGCATAATGAAGATGAGTTAAAAGCTCAAATGAACAAATTTTTTAACTCAAAAAATAGTAGTTTATCTATTTTGGTATGTGATACTTTAAAAGGCAAGGGTGTAAAGGTTTGTGAAGACTCTATTGCCCACCATTTTAGATGCCCAACACAAGATGGATACATATTAGGATGTGATGATGAATAGTTTAGCATCAAAACAAGCAGTGATGAAAGAGATATATAACTATTTTAAAAATGATGAAAAAATGACTTTGCTCGTAGGAGATATGGGATTTTCAGTTTTAGATGATTTTTTTGATAATCATAATGAGAGAACTTTTAACGCAGGTATATGTGAACAAGCTACAATTAGCATGAGTGCTGGTATGTACTTGGCTGGATTAAAACCCATAGTGTATTCACAAGTTCCTTTTTTGGTTATGCGCGCATATGAGCAAATACGCTATGATTTGAATGAACATAAAATGAATGTTAAACTAATTGGTGTTGGTGCCGATAATTATTTTAACGCATTAGGTAGAAGTCACTGCATCGATGGTGATGATGTAACTATGATGGAAATATTTAAAAACTTTAAAATTTTCGCACCAACAAAAGATAGTTTAAAACAAGATATAAAAGATATGTTTGAGTATAATGGACCAACATATTTAAGATGTATCTAAAGAGGAAATATGGCAGAATTAATACTTGACGGATCAAAAATACTGTGGCATCAAGATAGGCTCCAACAATGGAAGAGTGGACAAAGAATTGTGCCCATAACAATAGATATGGCATTAACACAAGCTTGTCAGTATAGTTGTTTTTTTTGTTATGCAAATATGCAGAGAAATAAACCTCATAAAATTACATTTCCTATAATGAAAAACTTTTTAGATGATTGTGCTGAGGTTGGAGTAAAAGCTATAAGTTTAGTAAGTGATGGCGAGAGTACAGCAAATCCTATCTATGAAGATGTTATAGTTTATGGTAAAAAAGTTGGTCTTGATATGGCTATAGCAACTCATGGAAATACTTTGACAGAGGAAGTTTTAAGAAAAATTCTTCCATCTTTAACTTATCTTAGATTTAACTTTAGTGCGGGTGAGCCTAAAAGATATAGTGAAATTATGGGCGTACAAGAGGAGAAGTTTTATGAAACTTCCAACAATATCAAAATGGCAATGAAGATTAAAAAAGAGTTAAATCTTGATGTAACCATAGGTATGCAAATGGTACTTATGCCAAAAGATGGAGATCAAATAATTCCACTAGCTTTATTAGGCAAAGAGTTACGACCTGATTATCTTGTCATAAAACATTGTAGTGATGATGAAGATGGTACCCTTGGTGTTGATTATGATGAGTATGAAAAGCTTTATGATTTACTACATGAAGCTGAAAGCTATAGTGATGATGGGTATTTAGTAAAAGCAAAATGGTCTAAAATAACATCAAAAGGGATTAGACACTATAGTAGATGTTATGGTACACCTTTTCATCTACAGATGTCTGGAACAGGTTTAATAGCACCATGTGGAAGCTTTTTTAATGAAAAATATAAACAATATCATATAGGAAACATTACAGACCCAAATATACGCTTTAAAGATATACTTAAAAGTGATAGATACTGGGAAGTGATGGATTTCTTAGCATCTGATAAATTTGACGCTTGCAGTATGTGCGAAACATTATGTTTACAAGATAAAACAAATGAAGTTTTAGATGCTTACAAACAAGGTTTGCATCATTTAAAAGCTCCAAGTGGAGATATTCCACAACATCTGAATTTTATTTAGG